>JAJDGO010000023.1 GCA_030265685.1 Bacteroidales bacterium OttesenSCG-928-M11 | reverse complement strand
AGGATATTCTTACAGACGAAATAGAGGTCTATGTTGCTGATCCTTCTCGTAAAAAAGAACAAGTTGATTTAATAATTCGAAATCATCCTCTTTTAGGAGATAAAGAATTGAACTGCAAGTTAAACAATAATTCTGCTTACGGAGGCTCTACTCATGAATTTGTTATAGATAAAAACACTACCGATTATGTTCATATTTATGTAGAAGGCGTAAGTTTACCGGAAAAATTAAGTATGTCAAGCAAAAACAGATATGAACAATTGACTCCGGTGATAACTCCGGCGAATGCAAGAGTACAAACAGTTACTTGGAGTAGTAGTGATGAGAATATCGTTAGTGTTGGACAAAACGGCGAATTATTTGCTTATGAAAACGGAGAAGCAACGATAACCGTAACAACAGACGAAGGAGATTTTCAAGCAGAATGTAAAGTTGTTGTAGGTGGTAGTTTCAAATCTTCAATATCTCTTGCTGATTCGTATGTTTATGATGGAAGTGCTTCGTCTAATTACGGAACAGCGACCAGTATTACAGTAAAAAAAGATAATTCGGGTTATGATAGAGCTGGTTATTTCAAATTCTCTATTGCAGATTTGGAAAATCTAAAATCCGGAGAAAGCGCAAAAGCAACTGTAGTTTTATATGCACTCAGTGGAGGTGCTACGGTAACTGAAGTTTCTTGGTTGTTATATCCTGTGTCAAACCTTACTTGGGATGAAAAAACAATAACATGGAGCAACAAACCAGCAGCAGGAACTACTGTAATTGCACAGAAAAAATGTATAAAACCTGCAAGTAGTGACTTTACTACGACTTCTGTTTTGGAATTTGACCTTACTGATTATGTTTTATCAGAGTATGAAAAGGGTAACAAAGAAATATCTTTTATGATGACACAAAATGCAAGAGCTGCAAGTGGTGGTGGAACTTCTACCATATCATCTAAAGAAGATAGTGATGTTCGAAAACAACCTCGTATGCTTATTGAATTTACTGATGGTGTAAATATTGAAGACATTGCCTCCGAAAAAGTAGAAATATACCCAAGTGTTACAACCGGATTGGTATTTATTTCGGTAACTGAGCTAAATCCGATACAAGTTTTTGACTTGAATGGAAAGATGTTGATCAATTTTATTCCATCTTCTGTCGGTGAAGTTGATTTAGATCTATCATCTTATCCTGCAGGTTTGTATTTTGTTAAAACTGGATCTACAACTCAAAAAGTAATCAAACGATAATATTACTTGTTTACTCGTCGTTTTATCGCTTAACTCGATCGGGTTTTAATCAATAAAAAACGTTTTCTAATATTTTGGAGTGGTTGAAAGATATTTCTTTTAACCACTCTTTTTATTTTATTGTTTAATGCTGATTGATTGTATTTTTGATTGTTGTAGAATAGGAGGGAGGTTCTGCTCTGTTTCTCCAAAATAGAAAGAATAAAAAATGGCCGGAATCTTTTCCAGCCACTCTTATATAGTATCGGTTTCCCGATTTGTCTTGCTTAGAAATTACTAAGTTTATATAAATAGCAATATTAATAACTGCGCAGTAAGCACGCGCAAAAACATTGTTAATGGATAAACAGTTGCATATCCCACTGCCGGAGCATCATTGTTGGCAGTTGAGTTAGAATATGCCAACGCGGGGGGATCTGTCATACTTCCCGCCATAAGTCCTGTTAATGTAAAGTAATTAATGTGGAAGAATTTACGTGCAACAAACCCTACAATTAACAACGGTATTATCGTTATTAAAAATCCCCAGCCAATCCAGGCAAGTCCTCCGTCATTCATTATAGTAGAAACAAATCCATCTCCGGCTCCGATTCCTACGCAAGCTAAGAATAAACAGATTCCTATTTCGCGAAGCATTAGATTTGCACTCATGGTTGTATAGGTAACTAAGTGATACTTGGGTCCAAAGATACTAATTAGTATCGCTACAATAAGCGGACCTCCTGCTAAACCTAATTTTATTGGTTGTGGAATACCCGGAAAATGAATAGGGATACTACCAAGTAAAACTCCAAGAAAGATACCTATAAAGATTGGTACTAAGTTTGGCTCGTTTAAGCGTTTCAATTGGTTACCTAATACTTTTTCTACGTTTGTAATTGCTTTTTCGTCTCCCACTACCGTAACTCGGTCTCCCACTTGTAGTGTTAAACTTGGATCGGCAATCAAATCTACTCCCGAACGATTAACGCGAGTGATGTTAACTCCAAAGTTGTTTCGGATATTTAATTGGCGAAGACTTTTTCCGTTTACGTTAGATTTGGAAATAAGTATTCTTCTTGATACCAAGTGCTTGTCTAATAAATCCCAGTCTTCCTGACACATTTCTACCGGCTCTCCTAAGAATGCAACGATTGCTTCTAAATTGTTCGGAGTAGTAGCGACAAATATACGGTCTTTGTCGTTTAGTATGGTTTTAGAAGAAGCTATCTCGATCTGGTTTGTGTTGGCGTGTAATACGCGCGAAACAATAAATTTACGATCAATCAGGTTGTGTATCGAAGAAATAGATTTCCCGAACAAAGAAGGATTAGTAACTTCGACCGATGTCAACTCAATCTGCTCATCTTTGTTGCCTGATGCCGCATTGATGTTTTCTGTTTCTTTATTTATATTGACACGAAAGATAATCTTCATTAATATAATGGCCGAAATAATTCCGACAACTCCCAAAGGATAAGCTACGGCGTAACCCATCGCAATTGTATTGTCGACATTACCGGTAATATCGTAGTAAGTTTGTTGTGCTGCTCCAAGTCCCGGAGTATTTGTTACGGCTCCTGATAATATTCCGACGATTGTTTGCATTGGAATACCGGATACAAAATGAATGATAATGGCTATCGCAACTCCTAATAATACGATAGACATAGCAAGCATGTTGAGAGTAATACCTCCTTTCTTGAAAGAAGATAGGAAACTGGGGCCAACTTGTAGCCCAACTGAATAGACAAAAAGAATTAAACCGAACTCTTTCATAAAGTGAAGTACTTCGGGATGAACTTTCATTCCGAAATGTCCGGCTACTATTCCTAAGAAAAGAACAAATGTTATTCCTAAAGAAATACCAAAAATTTTGATTTTTCCTAATGCAATTCCTCCTGCAATAACAATTGCAAACAATAAAACTGTGTGGGCAATTCCTTCCCCCTGAAATAAATCAATTAACCAATCCATATACTATTTGTGAAAAACGGCGCAAAGGTAGGTATTCTTTTTTAATAAAACGTTTAATTACCTAACAAAAAAGTAATATTACTTGTGAAAAGTTTGACGGATATGGCTAATACGATGATCCCGAAGAATTTACGTAGAACATAAACGCCTCCGGCTCCGATGAGTTTTTCTACTAAATTGACGTATCGTAAAACAATGTATACAATAATCATGTTTAGAACGAGTGCCGATAAAATATTGATCGATTGATATTCGGCTTTTAATGATATTAATGCCGTAAAAGCTCCCGGTCCTGCCAAGAGAGGGAATATAATCGGGATGATAGTTGCACTACTTGCTCCTGGTCCGTCGGATTTAAATATCTCTACTCCGAAAATCATTTCGCATCCCATAACAAAAAGAACAATAGATCCGGCTACGGCAAACGATTGAACGTCGACACTGAATAACTTTAATATTATTTCTCCCCCAAAAAAGAAGGCGATACATAGTACTAGTGAGAAAAATGCGGCTTTGCCCGGACTGAATGATTTGTTTTTGTTCTTTAAGTCAACAAAGATAGGCAATGATCCGGTTACGTCTATGATCGCAAAAAGAACGATAAACGTACTGAAAAATTCCTGAATATTAAAGTTTCCCATAATTGTATGTTTATTTGGTTAATTAACACAAAGCGCATCATTTAATGCTACAACAGCATTGGTGTATTGGTCGCGGGCAATAACAAACTGCATGTTCACTTGTTTTAGTGATTGTCCGAAACATTCGATGTTAATATTGTTGTCGCTTAAAGCTTTTGCTCCACGATACAAAAATCCCGGATGTGCAATATTAGTTCCCATTGCGCAAACTATAGCCGCCGGTTTTATTGTTAGTTGATAAACTTTTTGTCTTAGTTCGTTAAGCATGGTATGAGTAGCTTCGTTGTCCCAGGCAATCATGGTTATGCTGTTGGCATTCGTTGATTTTAAGATGTAACTAACATGATGATTTTGCATTACTTCCATAATACGTAGGTCGTATCCTACTTCCCCAACCATAAGAGGATCGTGTACTTCGAAAGCGATTACTTTATCTGTTCCCGAAACAATTTCTACTTTTGGGACAGGAGAAACATAGTCGTTCGAGATGATAGTACCCGGATGCTCGGGTTCGAAAGTATTCTTGATGCGGATCTTTACTCCTGCCAATTCTAAAGGTTTGGCAGCTTTAGGATGTATGGCTTCCATGCCAACGTCGGCCAATTGATCGGCGATAATATAGTTTGTTTTTCCAACGGGGATTGATTTGTCTACGCCAACAAGCTTCGGGTCGGCGCTGGAGAGGTGAAACTCTTTGTGAATAATAGCTTCATCTGCTTTTATATCTACAGCTATTTTGCTGAATGTTACTTCCGAATAGCCTCTGTCAAAGGCTCTCATGATGCCTTCTGTTCCTTTTGTGTATCCGGTTGCAATACATAAAGTTTTCGAAAAGTCGATATTTTGGAAAGCTTTATGTATTCGTTCGTCGATAGTTAGTGATTCGTTGTCGTTGAATCCGCAAAGATCGATGAATGTTGCATTGATATTATGATTGTTTAAGATATTTACCGAGTTCCAAGCCGAATGAGCTTCCCCGATTGATGCTAATATTTCTCTTGCTGCCAAGTAGATATTGTCTTTGTTTACGTATCCGGAGGCAATAACTTGGTACATAGAGGAGAGATAGATTTTAGCTTGTTCGATCCTATATTTGATAAAATTATTGGCTTCTGCTACATTTAATCCGATGGATGCAAACGATTCGTTAATGTCCAACAACTTGTCGCACAATTCATCCATAGCAGATTCGTATTCTTCGTTGTTTAAAAATTTAGTATAAACACCGGGTTCGCCGGTTTTCTTGTGTTCCAGCAACCAGTTTGTAACATTATTGTATGCCGAAACTACAAAGATCCGGTTATACATATTGTGTAAGTCTTCGCCGGTTCTATTACCTTTGATAATATTATTCAAACAATCTCCGAATTGAGACATGGATGTTCCGCCAATTTTTTCTACTGTAAGCATCGTTTTCTTTTGTTTTTTTAATACGCAAAGATAGTTATTTATAATATAGAGACAAAACGAGAACAACTTTTATGATAAAAAAAAGACAAAGAGTTTTCTAAATTTGTCAAGTTTGGTTTTGTTATTAAAAAAAGAAGGTATCTGTCGGAAAAAAGATACTATAACTTTGATCAAGTTTTACTATAACTTTAATCAAGTTTTACTATAACTTGCCCTAAGTTTTACTATAACTTTTCGCTGGTTTGTTTGAAGCTTTGGTTTTGTTTCGTAAGAAAAACTGGTTTTTTATTTACATTCTGTGATTAAATATTGAAAGTCGTTTGCAAAAATGCTCGAAAAAGTGTAATTTTGTGGCGAAATTACATAAGGACATTGGCATGTTCTTTAAACTATAAGGCAAATGAAAGTACAAGAGGTTGTTAATAATCTAAAGTGTCGCTTCCCGAACGAGCCGGAATACATCCAGGCTGTGACGGAGGTGTTGGAGTCGATAGAAGAAGTGTATAATCTGCATCCGGAATTTGAGCGAGTTAATCTCGTGGAGCGCTTATGTATTCCGGACAGGATATTTTCTTTTCGAGTTACTTGGGTTGATGATAAAGGCAGAGTACAAACGAATATGGCTTATCGTGTTCAGCACAATAATACGATTGGTCCTTACAAAGGAGGTATTCGTTTTCACTCGTCGGTTAACCCTTCTATATTGAAGTTTTTGGCATTTGAGCAAACTTTCAAAAATTCGCTTACCACTCTTCCAATGGGAGGAGGTAAAGGAGGTTCGGATTTTTCTCCGCGCGGCAAATCCAATGCTGAAGTAATGCGTTTTTGTCAAGCTTTTATACTCGAACTGTGGCGTCATATTGGTCCGGATACGGATGTTCCTGCGGGAGATATTGGAGTTGGTGGTAGAGAAGTTGCATACATGTACGGTATGTATAGGAAACTGGCACGGGAAAATACCGGAACTTTTACAGGAAAAGGCATCGAGTTTGGAGGTTCTTTGGTACGTCCGGAAGCAACCGGCTATGGAAATATTTATTTCTTGCTCGAAATGTTAAAAACAAAAGGGATAAGTATCGAAGGAAAACGATGTTTAGTTTCGGGTTCCGGAAATGTAGCTCAATATACTTGCGAGAAGTTAATTCAGTTAGGAGCTATCCCGGTAACTCTTTCCGATTCGGATGGTTATATATATGATCCGGATGGTATAACGAAAGAGAAATTAGATTATGTAATGGAGCTGAAAAATATTGAGCGCGGACGAATTAGAGAGTATGCCGAAAAGTATAATTGCAAATATGTTGCCGGAGGCAGAGTATGGAGCGAGACAGGAGATATTGCTTTACCGTCGGCTACACAAAATGAATTGAACGAAGATGATGCTATTCGTTTGGTAAAATCAGGATGTATTGCCGTTTCGGAGGGTGCAAATATGCCATCGACCCCAGAAGCTGTGGCAGTTTTCCAAGAAGCTAAAATGCTTTATGCTCCGGGAAAGGCAGCTAATGCGGGAGGTGTGGCCACTTCGGGCTTGGAGATGACACAAAACTCAATGCGCCTTTCGTGGACACGCGAAGAGGTAGACGAAAAACTAAAACGTATCATGAAAGATATTCATGAACAATGCGTTAAATATGGTAAAACTTCGGACGATTATATAGATTATGTGAAAGGAGCTAACGTTGCGGGATTTATGAAAGTAGCGAAAGCGATGCTTGCTCAAGGTATAATTTGATCAAGAAAAGCTTTTGCTTGGGGCGAAAAGTCGAGTCATATCGATCATTTGTTTTTCTTCTATTTTGTAAAAACGCTGATTGGTTGTCGAAGAAGATAGTCCCCCGAGTTCTTTAATAAAAGCACCTAACTTGATATAGTTGAAGTTTTCGATAGAACAACAGGCTGGTAATTTATTTTTCCCCGAATACCAGCCTGTTTTTATTTGGCCGTCTGTCTGTTTTTTTAGGTAAACGGACAGGTTTTGTACTTCTTCCGGGTCAATATCTCCTCCCATAAAACAGACGCAAGTAATAGCTTGGCGATACTTGTTTACTAACTCCATCAAAGAGATTTTGTCAAGAATTGTGCCCGTATCTTTCCATAGATACGGACTATGACAATCCTTGCAATGATTAGGGCAATTCGAGATGTTAATAGCAAGTGTTACTTCGCCCGGAACTTCCTGAAATACGATGTTATAGTTGATGTACCGTAGCATAATGGCGTAAAGCGGCTTCTTTTTGCCTACTTTGTGAAAAATTACTGATACGTTTCATGTAACCGATAATACGAGTTAGGTAATCTAAGTCGGTGCTGTTGCAAGATGGACAATGTTTTAGGTTGCGTTTGTCTATATGTCCGCATTTATTGCAAACGGTATTAGGGATGTTAAAGGTAAAGTAGTTGCATCCTTCTTGGATTGCTACTCGAAGCAACTGTTTATATTGTTCTTTGTTAAGATGTTCGTCTAGATTTAAATGTAAAGCCGATCCACCTGTTAAGTGTTCTATGTATCGTTTTCCGTGTAACCTGAACTTGTCAATGATATTTAATGACTCGTCTTCTACTATGTAAAAGTAACTATTGTAACAATCCCGGTTGACTTTGTAGCCGGCGCGTCTATCCCATTTGGCATGTTTTACGCCTACATTTTCTGCCGGAATCATTTCGCAGTTGAACATGACTTCTTTTGTCCTGTATTTCTTGTTATAATCTTCTATTAGTCCGAGTATTTGCTGAACAAATTCTTCGTACTTCGGATTATCGTTTATTTGGATGCCTAAGAACTCGGCTGCTTCTACCAAACCATTTACTCCGATAGTTAGGTATTGTCTGCTCATGTTGATGTATCCGGCGTCGAACAAAGGCAACATTCCTTTCGACTGCATGTATTTTAGGTTCTCGTTATAAGCAACTTGTACCTTATGTACTAGGTCTACTACTTCTTCTAAAAAGAATTGATAGTGATAGCCCTTGTTTGAAGCGTATTGAATACAACGGTTAAGATTGATGGTAAGTACGCTTTTTGATCCGGTTGATACTCCTCCTGCACCCAAAGTATAGCTAAACCCGTTGTCTTGTATTTCATTTCTTAGTCGACAACAACTACTAAGTGAGTCGGCATTATCACTCATATAGGTGAAGAATGAGTGTCCTTCTGCATACATTTCGGCGGTAAAATCTCCATATTCTTTATCTTTTGGCTCGCCATTATCAGAAAGTAGGGCCATTGTTTCTACCGGGAAGGTAAGAATAGTGCGAGATCGTTCGTTGTTAAACCATTTCATGAAGCGTTTTTGAAGCCAATTGAGCGAATCCCAATGTGGGGCGCTTCCGTTCGGGAAAATAAAATTTTCAAATAAGCTCTCGAAGTAATAGCGGTCGTAGTATGATATGTTCCAAAATACGGCTTGGAAATTTCGAGCTCCGGTTGGTTGATTGATGGAATAAACGATCTGTTCGAAGCAGTCGGTGATTATTTTGTCGACCGTTCGTTGTCTTTTGGACAGGTCAACTATTTTATCCGGGTTCAAATAGTAATCATCTCCGTATTCTAACCCAATAAAATAGTTCATATACATAAGAAACTCGGGGGTTGCACAAGCTCCGCTGAGCATGCTGGACACAATAAATACCATGTTGATAAATCCTCCGCAGAAAGATTTTAGGTTTGTTGGGGCTTTTGAGTTTCCGCCAACGGCAGTTGTTCCTCCTATTAGCCAAGGATACATGGTTATGCTGGCGCAGTAATTTGCTAAACTTGTTTCGTCGTTTTTGTAAATGAAATGATTGTTGAGTAAGTCGATGTATTTATCTGAGATTTCTTTTCCGTACATTTCTTTCAATCGGTCGGTAAGCATACGGCGATTGAGACGGATAAAGTTCGATTTGGGGAGTTCTCCGATAAGGGTGGCCATGTTCTTGTTTTCGACGTTTGCATTCGAGTCGTATTTGCTGCCCGATGCAGCATTTTGCGCATTGCAATATTCCATCAAAAAACTAAGTTTGTCACGTACTTCACGATCTTCTAAGTGTTTTTGCCTATATAGCATGTATGACTTGGCGACGGCGTAGTATCTTTCGGCCATTAAAGCAATTTCAACTTGATTTTGTATGTCTTCTACTGTTGCTCCTTCGGTAATACTAACTCGACTTAATATGTTAGTAATTACATCTTGCGTGGCAAAACTGCCGACTGATAAAAATGCTTTTGCTATTGCACTTTTAATCTTTTCTAATGAAAAAGCTTCCTTTTTTCCGTCTCTTTTGATAATCGATATATCCATCTTGATCGTGTATAATACTTGTAAATTATTTTGAGCTTATTGTTGGCAAAGGTATATAAATTCTTTCTTATAATTAAACCTTTTAGATAAATAATTTGTAAGATAAAAATGTAAAGTTTTCTAAAAATGAATAGAAGTTAGTTGACTATTAATTGATTAATGTTTTTGTAGAGTGTGAAAAGTTTTCCAAAATAAAAATATTAATGAACGAATGGCTTGTTTGGTAAGTAATGATCTATTAGTTTATATCTCAGTTGTTTTCTTAAAAAAACGAGTAGCGATAACTTGTTATATCTCTTCTTATAATTCCCTATATCTGGGTATTGGCAACTTCGTCGAAAAAGAAGAACTTTGTCTACTCAAAGTAAGTCTATCGAGAGTTTCATACGGCTTTGTTAAAACAAATTATTTATGAATGAAAGAAGTTAACAAAACAATAAACGGGGTATTGTCGTTTTGTAGGTGCTGTGATACATATCAATTGGAATTTGGAAATGTTTTTGTTTTTGATCTTCATAAATAAACCATTCGAAAACAAGCATTTGTTGACGGATTTTTCTTTGTCGAAATTAGCATACTAAATATATAAACTTATAATATTAATGTAACATGAATAAAACAGCAATTATTTACGGTTCAACAACCGATAACACAAAAAGTGCAGCAGAAATAATCAAGCAAAAAATAGGGGGAGATGTAGCTTTAATTGATGTATCTAACCTTAAAGTAGAAGAATTGAATAATTATCAAAACTTAATTTTCGGTACATCAACTTGGGGTTTGGGCGATTTGCAAGATGATTGGGATTCTTTTCTTCCTAAGTTGGCCGGAGTTGACCTAAAAGGGAAAACAATCGCTTTGTTTGGATTGGGAGATTCGGGCTCATATTCGGATACATACGTTGACGGGATGGGTATTTTGTACGAAGCAATAGCCGGAACAGGAGCAAACTTGATCGGAAAAGTAGCGGTTGATGGTTACGACTTTGACGAATCGAGGGCAGTTGTTGGTGGAGAATTTGTAGGTCTTGCTCTTGACGAAGAAAATGATGGGGATAAAACAGAAGAACGTATTTCTGATTGGGTAGATAAAATCAAGTCTTTTTTATAGTAATAAATTCTAAACGGTTTTAGGTTACGACAGCCTTGTTGAAATGATTTGATCAACAGGGCTGTTTTTTATATTTGTTTTGTATACTTGACGATTATATTTTATCTCTCAACTTTTCTTCTTACTTTTGCTTTGTTTAATCTTAAAATATATTATAATGAAACACTGTCGCTTATTTTTAGTATTTCTATTCTTATTTTCAATATTTATTTCTTCCTTTTCTCAAAACAAACCTAAGATAGCTATTGCCGGGCTATTGATCGAATGTAGTACATTTTCTCCGGCAACTACATCGGAAGATGCTTTTCGAAAAAGAACAGGAGATGCTTTGTTAAATTCATATACTTTTCTTCGGGAGGGAAGTTCTATGAGAGAAAGAGCAGAATGGTTTCCGGCGATGGTAGCTTCTGCAACTCCGGGAGGTGCACTTACTGTAGAAACTTACGAATCTCTAACTAATCAAATCGTAGATCTTCTTAAAGCAAATGCTCCTTACGACGCTATTTTTTTCGATATACACGGAGCTATGAGTGTAATAGGAATGGATGATCCCGAAGGCGACTTTATTTTAAAAGTTAGAGAAGTAATAGGTAGCCAAACTTTAATGTCTACTTGTATGGACTTACACGGAAATGTATCTTGGAGATTGGCCGAAAATACCGATTTAATTACTTGTTTTCGTTTAGCTCCACACGAAGATGCTATGGAATCGCGAGAACGAGCGGTAAGTAATCTTCTTGATCGTTTAGAATCGGGTAAAGGTCGTCCGGGATATAAGGCTTGGATACCGGTTCCTATTCTTTTGGCGGGAGAGCAAACAAGTACTCGAGTAGAACCGGCTAAGTCTTTGTACGCTTCTATTGGTCCGGCTACTGCACAAAAGGGAATAATTGATGCAGGAATATGGATTGGTTACGCTTGGGCAGACGAACCTCGCAATCATGCTACGGTTATGGTGACAGGAGACGACAAGAACTTGGTTGTTCGAACAGCAGAATATTTGGCAAATCATTTTTGGAGTGTTAGGAATAGATTTGAGTTTGTGGCTCCAACAGCTTCATTAGATGTGTGTTTAAATACTGCTATTTCGAGCAACAAAAAGCCTTACTTTATAAGTGATATGGGAGATAATCCAACGGCCGGAGGTGCAGGTGATGTAACTTGGACTATAACTGAGGTCTTAAAAAGGGAAGAGTTTAAGTCAGAAATAGGAAAGTCTTTAGTATATGCTTCTATTCCCGGACCGGAGTTTGTGGGAAAAGCATTCGAAGTTGGTGTTGGAAATCGTATAGAAGGAACTGCCGGAGCTGCAGTTGATAGTAGATATGCACCACCTGTTAAGTTATCGGGAGTGATTACTTCCGTATTAGATAATCCGGGCAACCGGGAAGTTGTAGTTAAAGTAGGCAATGTTTATGTAATTGTTACTGAAAAGCGGAAAGGATTCCACTATATTAAAAATTTTACTGATCATGGTATTGATCCAACACAAATGGATATTGTTATGGTTAAGTTAGGTTATCTTGTTCCCGAACTATATAATGTACAAGCCGATTGGATGATGGCTCATACTTTAGGTGGAGTTAATCAAAATTTAATTGATCTTCCGTATCAACGTATTAATAGACCAATGTTTCCTTTGGATAAAGATATGGAAATGCCTGATCTTTCGGCTCGATTAGTTCCTTTTGTGACAGACTAAATACTCTGACTCTTTTTTTTATCAAAAGATTTGAAAAAATATAACGTTGGATTTTGAACAAAAATAAGTCATCGCTTGTTGGAATGGGAAACTTGTAAATGATATAAAATTATGAAGAAGAAATTATTTCAATGCGATGTGTGCGGATATGTTTATGATCCGGAGAAAGGAGATCCCGATGGTGGAATAGAACCTGGAGTAAGTTTTGAAGAAATTCCCGAAGATTGGGTTTGTCCGGTATGTGGAGTAGGGAAGGAGATGTTTTCTCCGGTAGAATAGTTTGATAATATAATAAGACTCCTGTGTATTTATGCAACACAGGAGTCTTGTTGTAAACAGAGATATAATTTATTACTCGAAAAGAGTTGTGTGTAATGCGGTGCTTTCAAATTAAAATTTGAAGGCAAATCCGATTGTTACTCCTAAACTACTTGCAGGGAGTGAAAATGATACGTCTTTTGTAGGTTTATTTTTGTCTTGACTTGGGGTGTTGTTTGTTACTACGTATTCTTTCTCGTAGCTGGTCTTTATGTCTTTCGTGTTTTTTCCTTCTAATAAATCTTTTTTCGATTTACCATTAGAAGAACTTGTCCATTCTGTGATCTCACTTTCTTTAACTTCAAAAGAAGAAGATACAAGATTTACTTCGGCAAAGAAACTTGTTGCTTTTCCCAGTTTATAATTAATGCCTAAAGCGGCAGTGTAGCCAAGATTGAAATAAGATTTGAACTCTATTTTTTTGTTTTCATTACTACTGCTTTCCGATTCATTACCTGGTCTTGTCGAACTCGATTTGTTATAAATGTCATATTCATAATCAACATTATCCATGATTGGAACAACTACGCCGAATCGTGAGTATAAAGAAGTTTTATTACCAACCGGAGCAACTAATTTAATTGCAGGAATTAGAGAAAAACTATTACGAGTCATACCATATTCTTTTTTATTAATGTTACGAACCGATCCTCCTCCTAGATGAGTTACTGAACCTATCTTTACAGAATATTTATGTATGGTATTATTGCTTGTTTTTTCTTCGATATTAGCTTCTGTTCCCATCAAGTAATTTGCTCCTAACTCAATTCCGACGTTTTTACTAAGCATATATCCAAAATTCATGGAGATGTTAGTTCCTTCCCCAAGAGAATAAGCTGCATTCTTTTTTGTTGTACTGCTTTTTGTAGTGCTCTTATAACTACCATCTGGTTTTGTGATTGTAGTAGTACTTGTTGTTGAAACGTTCTGTGTGGGCATTAATCCATTTCCTCCTCCATTTGTTTTGGCTGTTCCTAAGGAATAACCTCCTCCGATGGAAAAATAAAACCCTTTGCCGGAATCTTCATTTGACTTGATTATCTCTTGAGCTGACGCATTGTTGGCAATAAAGCAAAAGATTGCCATTAATAGAAGTAATAATTTTTTGTTCATAATAATAATAATGTATTTAAATTAATGTTATAGTTTATTCTACATAGCCTTTTCCTCTGCAAACAGTACAAGTAGCTGCGTGATGTGTATGGGCTGCTTTGGTAGTTCCGCATTGGCTACAATAACGATCATTGTTTCCTCCGGTATAATTAGGAGAATAAGTTATTTTATCCATGCCTTTTCCTGATCCATTACAACCAGGACATGTTCTAGTTGATTTGGTTGTATTTGAAGGTGTATTAAAAGAATTAACCGAGTTAATAGGAACCGTAGAGTTAATTGGAGTATCTGGAAAGTAAGTAGAAGTAGAAGTTGTGTAGCCTTGCCCAAGACAATAAATACAAGATGTCTTTCGTTGCCCTCCACAACAAGGACAGATGATGTAATAAAACTGATAAGTATAATAATTCACTTGTCGTTGTTGTCCGGTTCCCATACAACAAGAACAATTCTGTTGCCCGGTTCCGGCACAAAGACCACAACTCATCTTCATAATCATTGTAGTAGAGCCATCTTTATTTTCGTAAGTTGTTACAGAATTTTGGTCATTGTAGTTGGTGGTTGTCTTTGTCGTATTTGTTTGCTTGTTTGTTGTCGTGGAACTATTTGTAAATTCGAAGTGATAAAAATCAGATTCGGCAATTTGTTTTTTATTATTGTCATGTATGCCAACATAAAATTTCAAATTGTGTTTCCCTTTTCCTAAGTGTAGTTCGTCGTAAGGTATAAATAACTTATAGTCATTATATACAGCGTTTTCATATCCGGGCTTGAAGTTATCATGAACAGCAACTTGACCATCTGTTGTCCCGTATCTATTATTACTGTTCTTTAGTTTGCTTCCATCGGAATAATAAAACCAAACATTGCAAGTCCCTTGTTTGTATAACATACCTTTTGCAGAAAACTTAACATGGATTTTCATGCCTTTTTCTCCGCCTTCATATACATCAAATTCGACCCATGTCTTTTCTATTTCTCCGGATGTGCTTTGTCCTGATGTATTTCCTAAAATAAAAAATAGAAAACAGAATATAAATAACAACTTACAAAGCATACTCTTTGTCACGAGCAAGTTCTCCTTTCTTGATTTTTTCATTAAATTAAAATATTTTGAATTTAATTTTAACACAAAGATAGGTAGGAAAAGAGGACTTCGTAGAGATGGGATAATACCGATAGTTCTTATTTTATAATATTCATAGGCAAGCGGTGCAAAATAGTGATTATACGGTTTGCTTTTTTATTATTATATGATCTCTAATGTTTCTTTTAGTTTGCTATAATACCTTCTTGATACAATCATATTAAAGTTTGTGAAGGGAGGAGTAAGGAGACATCGCAGTGTTGAGTTTTCGATTGAGATAAGATAATCGAGATTTACGATGCAGTCTTGGCTTATTTGGGCGAAAGTTGTACTGATATTTAGTAATTCTTTTGCTTTGGTCGAAAACTTTAATTTGTGTGTAGTCATATCAGTTAGAGTCATTTTCCAACAGCGAATAGATTTATCATATTGGAAACATACTACTTCTGACCGACGAAGCAACAACAAGCCTGTTATAGTTTGCAATGCAAATTTTCGATCATCAGCTAATAAGCGACGAATTGATTGTTCAAAGTCTGCTTGTTGAGTTTTGATTTTTTCTTTTGCTCGCTCGATAATTGCTTTTAATTCCTCAAACATGTATGGTTTTAATAAATAATCGAAAGCAGATGCTCGTAGAGCATCGATCATGTATTTGTCGAATGCGCTGTAAAAGACAACACATGTATTGTTATGTATTGCATTTCTTATATCGCATAAAAGATCAATTCCATTAATTCGAGGCATTTCTACATCTAAAAAAAGCAATTGCGGTTGCTGTTTAATAATTGCTTTCTTAGCTTTCTCAGGAGATGTAATTGTTTCTAATACTTCTATGTATTCAAAATTTGCCAAATCGTTTACCAAAGACTTGATACAAGCCGGTTCGTCGTCTACAATAATTGTACTTATTTTATTATTCATGAGTTATAGCCTATCTTTTTATTGTCGTATAAAACTAAGATGTAATAATCCTTTTTAATACATGTTTTGTTTTACTGCGCGAATTATAATTTGGGGTATATATAATTGTACGGAATTAAAAAACTAACCGATGTTCCACGAGAAGAATCAGGATCTATTCTACTCTTTATTTGTAGTTCTATTTTTTTTGAATTTTTCTCGTTTAATAATTCAATTGTTTTATATAAAATCTTGAATCCATTTCCTGTCCCTTTTTGTTCATTTCCTGTTTTAGTATTAAAACCACAGCCATTATCTTCTATCGTGATTGATAAAAAATCTTCTATTGAAGAAATATTAATTGATAGAAGATTGTGATTCTCGATGCTGTCAAAAGCATATTTCAATGCATTTTCTACCGGAATTTGGATACACATAGATGGAATAAAAGTATCTTGGCTTAAATTGTTTCCGATTTGCCAAACAACTTGCGACTTAAGACTTCCTATGCTTTCGAGCAACTCAATATAGTTTTTTACAATTGCTATTTCTTTTTTCAAAGGAATAGCGATCTTTTCCGAAATAAGCAGGTTTTCTCGAATTGCTTGAACAATTAAGTACATAGGTTTATATAATTCTTCATGTTGTCTCATTGATGGAATTACAGCATTAAGAACATTAAATATAAAATGAGGAGATACTCGATTGCGAATATTTTCCATACGTAGATGAACAATAACTTCTTTTTGCCGGGTTAAGCGTATTTCTTTTTGTCTTTTACGATAAAAAGAAACAGCCAAGAATAAAAGGATAATAATAATCCCGACAAGAATAAGGAATAGATTTAGGTTTTTTAGTTGATCAACAGTTTCTTCTGCCTCTTTAATCAAGATATTCTTTTTCAATATCGTAGTATCTTGTCTATAACGTGAATCTATTTCAAGGATATTATTCTGTATTTTCCAATTTAGGATAGAGTCGTTGTAAAAATCATTCTTTATTTTGTAAGAATAAGCTTTGCTGTAATCTCCTTTCTTTCGGTATAATTCTTCGAGACGCTTATTGTTGTTGTAGGTATAAGTAGGATTCAGCTTTTCTTTTTCTTGAATCTCATTTAATATGTGTTCGGCTTGAGCAAGTTTGTTTTCGGATAAATAAAGAGATGCCAGTAATCCCTTTATGTAATAAATGCTTGCCGGATTAGGATTTTCTTCTGTGTAGTAAAGAAACGCTTTTTCTAAATAAACTCGAGCCGAATCTAATTCATTCATCATTAAAAATACTTCGCCTATATTTGTTTCTGCTACAGATTCGTAATTCTTAAAATTTTGTGTTTGTGTAATTACTAATGCCTGCTTAAACCAAGAGAGAGCCGTTTGGTATTCTTTTTGTAAATAATAATAGTATCCTCGCGAATTTATAAACCAAAATTTTTCGAAAGGAGGTATTTCTGTTATTTTATTTTCTAAATATTGATAATATTGTTCGGCTTCCGAATAATTTCCTAAGTCGGTATAGAGACGAGCTAAGCCACTATATATAGGATAATGCTCATTTGTGCTAATGTCTAAAGAATCTGTTATGAGCAAAGCTTTTCGATAATAATCACAAGTCTTTAAGAAGTCACCTTGATTATAATAATTGTCTGCTAAATTAATGTAGATACTGATTAATTTTTGTTCGTCTTTAGAAAGAGAGTAGTCTTTAGCTTGTTCCAAATAGGATATGGCAGCTTCCGAGTTGCCTTGTATTTGGTATATAACTCCCATGTCGTTTGTCGTCTTTATTGCTAAATCAATTTCTTCATCATTAAGAGTTGTCAAAGAGTTTAAATAACTCATCACCCGGTTGGAATAATATAGAGTCGAATCAAGTTGATTCAAGTAAAAACTACAAATGGCTAATTTATTTAATAGGATATAGTAATTAAGACTATCGTTGATTTTAGGTAAACTTTCAATAATAATTTGTTTTGCTTCCAAAGGATTGGATGCATATTGGTCGGTTAAAATAATTTCTAAAGAATCTAATAGGGCTTTGTCTTCGTTTTTTATTTTCTGTTTATCAGAACATCCTACTATGCCAACAACAAAAAAGAGAATAAATAAGGCAAACGAGATGTATTTATTAGTTGTAGTAGGCATAATAGTTGTATATTTTGAGTAGGACAAATATACAAAGTAATTAAATAGCGGGCAAACGAATATTGCAAAGTACTATTTATGTGGAATATTTTGAAACTATAGTGCAATTATCACTGTCTGATTAGTTGTTTTTTATAGTGTCTCTTTGTTTATCCTTCTTTCTAACTCCAAGTTTTAATAGAAAAATAGTATATTTGCGATTCGAACTAATTAATACTATATATCATGAAATTGAAAGAGTCTCTTTTATTGTTTATCTCTATTTTTATCTTTATGTCGTGTAATACCAATAAAACAAGTGAAGATCCGGAGAAAAGTTACCCGGGAATTATTAATGTCTCGGGCGAAAGTAAGCCAATCGATCAAACTTATGTTGACGAAAGGCTATCGATCTATGTTCCTTTTGAACTAAAAACCGATTTAACTCACTTAAGTGATAATGAAAGAAAGATAGTTGATATTCTTTGGGAAGTAGCAGATATTATGGAAGATCTTTTTTGGCAACAAACAATTGGTCAAAGAGATAACTTCCTTAAAAGTATATCCGATGAAAATACCCGTAAGTTAGTCGAAATAAACTACGGTCCATGGGATAGATTGAATAATAATAAATCATTTATTCAAACTATCGAAACAAAACCGCAAGGAGCTAACTTCTATCCGTTGGATATGACAAAAGAAGAATTTGAAAACTTTGAATGTCCAAATAAAACTTCAGGTTATACTTTGATCCGCCGAGACGAGCAAGGCAACTTACAATCGGTTTGGTATCACGAAGCTTATCGTGTTTCTTTGCAAAAAGCTTCTGATTTGTTGAAAAAGGCAGCTACTTTTGCCGACGATGAAGGACTAAAACGTTATCTGGAATTAAGAGCTCAAGCTCTGATTACTTCTGATTATCAAGCAAGTGATTTTGCTTGGATGGAAATGCAAAACGCAAACATTGATTTTGTTGTAGGACCAATCGAAAATTATGAAGATGCTCTTTTCGGATATAAATGTGCTTTCGAGTCGTTTATATTGGTTAAAGATTTGGATTGGAGCGCAAAATTGGCAAAGTTCTCGGCTATGTTGCCCCAACTTCAAAGCGAACTCCCGGTTTCTGAAGAGTATAAAAAAGATGTTCCCGGATCAGATTCGGATATGAATGTATATGATGTTATTTATTATCGTGGCGATTGTAATGCGGGAAGTAAAACAATTGCAATTAATCTCCCAAATGACGAAGAAGTTCATAAACAATTCGGGTCGCGTAAATTGCAATTAAAAAATTCGATGAAAGCAAAATTCGACAATATTCTTTATCCGATCGCCGAACTGATTTTAGACGACAGCCAAATGAAACATGTTAAATTCGATGCTTTCTTTGAAAATGTCACATTTCATGAGGTTGCTCATGCTATGGGAGTAAAGTCTACTATCAATGGAGAACAAACAGTTCGCGAAGCTCTCAAAGAACAATACTCATCTATCGAGGAAGCTAAGGCTGATATTATGGGATTGTATTTGGTTTCGGAGTTATACAAGAAAGGAGAAATAACTTCTGGTGAGTTGATGGATAACTTCGTTACTTTTTTTGTTGGTATCTTTCGCTCAAGCAGATTTGGTGCAGCCAGTGCTCATGGCAAAGCAAATATGATGCGATTCAATTATTTTGAACAAACAGGTGCTTTTACTCGCGATGCTCAAACAGGTAAATACACCGTCAATTTTGATAAAATGTACGATGCAATGATCTCTTCTGTTCAGCAGATACTAACTTTACAAGGCGATGGTAATTACGAGGCCACAAAGAAATTAATCGAAACCGAAGGAATTGTAAAGCCTACTCTTCAACAAGACTTAGACTTGATCAATGCATCTAATATTCCTGTCGATATTGTATTTATTCAAGGAAAAGATAAACAATAAACATAAGGTATTAAACATTAAATTTTATATACATGAACAATATTAAATCCTATATTGAGGAAAACAAACAGCGATTTATGGACGAATTATTCGACTTGATTCGGATACCTTCTATCAGTGCTAAAAGCGAACATAAATCAGATATGGTACTTTGTGCCGAGTATTGGAAAAAAATGATCATGGAAGCAGGTGCTGATAAATGTGAAGTAATGTTTACTCCCGGCAATCCTGTTGTTTATGGCGAGAAAATAATTGATCCTGCCAAACCGACCGTTTTAGTTTATGGACATTATGATGTAATGCCGGTCGAACCTCTTGATCTTTGGAAAACAGAACCTTTCGAACCGGTAGTTAAAGACGGAAAGATATGGGCTCGAGGCGCAGATGACGACAAAGGACAAGCTTTTATGCATGCTAAAGCTTTTGAATTTATGGTAAAGACAGGACAACTGCCCTGTAATGTCAAATTTATGATCGAAGGAGAAGAAGAAATAGGCTCTAAGCATTTGTATGACTTCTGCCGCGAACACAAAGAAATGCTTCAAGCAGATATTATCTTGGTGTCGGATACTAGTATGATTGATTCGGATGTTCCTTCTATTACAACCGGATTGCGCGGATTGAGTTATTGGGAAGTAAAAGTAACCGGGCCAAGTCATGATTTACATTCCGGTCTTTTTGGTGGAGCCGTAGCAAATCCGATTAATATTCTTTGTCAGATGATTGCCGGCATGACCGACGAAAACAACCATATTACTATTCCGGGCTTCTATGACGACGTAGTAGAAGTATCTGATTACGAAAGAAAACTAATGGCTGAGGCTCCATTCGACTTAGAACAATATAAAAAAGAGCTTAACATAAAAGAAGTATGGGGAGAAAAAGCTTATTCAACAGACGAACGTACAAGTATTCGCCCATCATTTGATGTATGTGGTATTTGGGGAGGATATACCGGAGAAGGAACTAAGACTGTTTTGCCGTCTGAAGCTTACGCAAAAATATCAACTCGCCTTGTTCCGAACCAAGATTTTAATAAGATTGGAGAATTATTCAAAAAACATTTCGAATCAATTGCCCCAGATTGTGTTAATGTAGAAGTAACTTTCCTTCATGGTGGAGCAAGTTATGTGTCTCCGATTGATATGCCGGCGTATAAAGCTGCAGAAAAAGCAATGGAAACAACTTACGGCAAGCGTCCAATCCCAACGCGTAGCGGAGGAAGTATCCCGATTATTGCCGGATTTGAAGAGATATTAGGTATAAAATCAATCCTGTTAGGCTTTGGTCTGAAGACCGATGCTATTCATTCGCCCAACGAAAGCTATCCGGTTGACCAGTTCTACAAGGGTATCGAAACAATACCTTATTTCTATAAGTATTTTGCAGAGAATTTTTAATAGAATAGGGGAGAAGTTTGATTGGGTTATAAAACTATCTATCCCTTCTTTCTAATTTTATTGAAAAAAAGATAATGGTTTAGTGGAAGTTTTCTGTACAGAAAATAATAATTCTCTGTACAGAAAATGAAAACTATCTGTACAGAAAATGTTGAAATAAAAATAAAATGCGGCCAATTATTGACCGCATTTTATTTTATTATCCTTACGAAGTTTGTAAACTTCTATTTAGGAATTGCATTTAAACTTCTTTTTCTATACTCCAAACAAAAGCATGGAGCCCCAGATGTTCGCGTTCTTTGTCCAAATCATTTAACTTGCGAAGAAGTTCATCAACCTTTGTTTCCGGAACAATAGCTATAATTGCTGAATTCAAAGACGGCCAGGCATGATCGCCGTAGTGTGGTTCGCCTTTAATACTACCACGTCCTTGAACTTCGTTCCACATCGTGAATCCGCGAACACTCATACGGTCCAAAATATCAATGACTCTTTCTTTTAGAGCTTGATTATAGGGGATAAATACTGCTTTTTTCATTTTGTTCTATATAGTTTTCTGTTTTTTCTTCTGCTTAATCTTACGCCATTTGACCCAAAGATAGAATAAAGAGCCGGAACATAGATAAGAGTTAGGATTGTAGATAGGGCAACTCCTCCTACAATTGCGACACCTAAAGGCTGCCACATTTCAGAACCTGTACCACGAGGAATTGCCATCGGCAACATTCCTAACACAGTTGTAAAAGTAGTCATTAAAATTGGACGTAATCTGCTGCGACCAGCATCAACAACTGCGCGGTCAATCGACATACCTCTTTCCCGATTTAGATTGATATAATCGACAAGTACAATACCATTTTTAACAACAATACCAATCAACATCACCAAACCTACCAAAGCCATTAGACTAACTGGTTGTCCGGTTAGCATTAAAGCTAATAGAACTCCAGCTAAACCAAAGCATAAAGAGATAATAATGATAAAAGGATATGTCATAGATTCGAATTGTGCTGCCATAACAATATAAACCAAAATGATACAAAGAATCATTAATATGAAGAAGTCGGAATTTGTTTCTTGTTGTTCTTCGTACGAACCTCCAATGTTAATTCCTATATCGGACGGAATAGTACCATCTTCTCTTAATTCTGCAACTACTTTGTCTACACCAAGTACTACATCACTTAAAGCAGCACCGTAAATAGATCCGGTTACAGTGTTGACGCGTTGACGATTCTTTCTATCTATTTGCGGCAAAGAGTTTCTTTCTACTACAGTTCCCAATTCTTTTATTCGAACCGGACGACCTTCGCTGGAATAAACGATGATATTTTCAATGCTTTCGACTGATTGACGATGAGATTCATCGTAACGAATGATGATGTCATACTCTTCTCCGTCTTCTCGATAAGTAGAAGCTGCGAGTCCGCTAAAACGATTTCGTATATAAGTTGCGGCAGTTGCCGAATTTAATCCGTGTTCTGCCAACTTAGATCGGTCGAAGTCTACTTGATATTCTTGTCGATATTCCTGTCTACTAATAGTCATATCTCTAAGTCCTTTTACTTCCCCAAGCTTAACACGAAGGTTTTCTGCGATATAGTCGGTTTGTTGCAAATTGTGTCCGTATATTTCTACGTCAACAGTACTTGCACCTGTTCCCATACCACCTCCACCTCCACCAGGAGTAACAATGTATTTATAAAGTTCGGGCATATTTTCAAGTTCTACCCGTAACTCATCGGCGATGTCATAAATAGATTTGTTTCGTTCCGATTGATCGTTAAGCCGGAGTCGCATAGAAATATAGTTAGTTCCATTAGTTTGCATCGAAGCATAAGTATTATTTTCGTCGGCTTGTCCTACTGAAAAGTTACGAACCGTAATCTCCGGATATTTTTCATTGAGCATATCGTCGAATTGGTGTGCTAGTTCTCGAGTTGTCTCCATGCGAGTCCCAGCCGAAGTATATATTTCTACTAATATTTGCGCATTATCGGCCGCAGGCATAAAGTCAAATTTCACTAAAAACGCAGAAGGTATTAGTATAGCAAAAAAAGTAACAAGACAAATAAGGAATGTTTTCCATCTATGCCTAACAGCATAATTTACCACGCGTCCATACCATCTATCTAAACGATCTAACATCCGTTGAATAGGAGCATTTATCCTATCCATAAGCTTTCCTTGTGTATCTGTTTGTTTTAGTAGACGAGAACACATCATCGGAGTTAAAGATAAAGCAACAATTAGAGAAGTTGTAATCATAATTACAACCATCCATCCCAATTGACTGAACATAACTCCTGCTAAACCTCCG
>JAJDGO010000022.1 GCA_030265685.1 Bacteroidales bacterium OttesenSCG-928-M11 | reverse complement strand
GCCAATAATTTGTTATCCTATATTGAGGAGAAATACGAACACGTGTTGCTGCAATATCTGTTCCCGTTGCATATTGTGTATTTTCACCACAAGGAGCTTCTAATTCTACATATTCAAGAACATCATTACTGCTTAATTTTTCATTAATTTCTTGTGCTATTTTCCAAGCCGGACGAAATTCCCAATGATTTCTCCAAGAAAGAGTAGGCTCGTTTTAATCGTTTTCTTCAAATTCAGACAAAAGATAGAGAAGCAGGGTATTATGATGTATATGATGTATATGCAACAGCATACTCGGGTATTGTTCGTAAAGTAGCCCGTTTCAAAATCAACTATGTAAATAGATCAGCTTCCGGACCTATTTATCCGAATTCCGGTGATTTATTTTCAGGTGAAACAAATAGAAAAGAAATTCTTACGATAGATTTCGACCAGCCGAAAACAAGTATATATGGAATGGGAAAAACACCATTGAAGTGGGATGAAACAACTTATGGCTTTGCCAGCCCGGAGCCATTCGTACAACGTGGTTCTACATCTTTTGCATCCGGTCCCGGATATAAATTAAATGCTGCGAAGGGTGGTTATTGGAGTGAGTATGGATTTCCACAAGCTATCAATGGTGGTATAACAGGTGGTGATGGTTATCCTGCCGATGCAATGGGTTTTGGATGGTCAACTTCTGCAAATGTATTCGATAGAACTTACGTTAACTCATCCGGATCTACTCTCGGAAATATGTTGTATGTAGACGCTTCGGAATTTCCGGGCATATTTGCCACTTTGGATATTAACGAATCGGTTTGTCCGGGAACTGTTCTTTATTGTTCTGCTTGGGTAGTTAATCTAAATACTTCTTCTGCCGGTGAGGCCAATTTTAATGAAGTTTCCTACGTTAGACCTAATCTTGTTTTTGTCTTGAAGAATATGGGTGATGGAAGTGGAGAAGGAGAAGTGGTTAAGCGTTTTTATACTGGCGATATTGGCTATGGTGCTGTTGGAGAATGGAGACAAGTTGCGTTTAAGTTTGAAATCCCGGCAGAATTAGTAAATTCAAGCCAAGATGACAAAGTAAATTTCCGCCTTGAAATTCAGAATAATGGTTTAGGAACAATGGGTAACGACTTTGCTTTGGATAATATTTCTATTTCCCGCAGTAACCCTACTGTAATTGCAACTCGTATGAATGCAGCTTATTGTGCTCCAGACGGAAGTGTTATAGAAGAAGAGTCTTTGGATATGGAAGTTGAAGTTGATCTTGGAAAACTGAATATAGGAAAAGGCGAGTCTCAACATGTTTTATATTATCGTATGTTGGACTATAATTTGACTACTTTTCCAGGAGATTATAAAGGATTTGATTATAAAGAAGGAGAATCTGCTTCTTGTAATTACGATGATTGCGAAGATCCGGGACTGTCTGGTGGTATTGGAAATGGAATAGATATTCCTACAGATGATTCTTCGGGCGGTGTTTTTATCGTATATCCAATGTATCCTAATATGCAGTTATACAAACAAGAAGGAGTAGGTGATACTGATGGTTATTACTATTTTGGACAAATAGACTTAAATAAGTTCACTAATGATGGTGGGGAGACTGATGAAGATACAAAAGAACTTATTTACCGATGGTCTTATATTACTGCTGCCGAAGTAAAGAAAGAGTTTACATTGATAGGTACGAAGTTGACTTTTTACCAAGATATACCGTTCTCTATTTTATATGGTAAAGACGAAGACGGTAAGCCGCTTTGGAATCATGGACAATATTATATATATGTAGCAGAAGCCAGTGGTTCGTTATTGAATGGTTCTTGTTCGGGAGAAGCTATATTTGATGTTGGTTTTGATGATACCGATTTTACTGTTGCTGTAAGTGCAGATTCAGAAGGTATGGCTCCGGGAGGTTTGTCGGTTTGTACAAATCAAACGGTATATGTAAAGGCGTTTTCGAAAGATGTGAATAACGATGCTCCTCTATTTGCTTACTATGACTGGTATTTTGGTCCAAAAGATACTTATCCGGAATCTTCTCAAACTTATACATACACTGTATTGCAAACTAAAAAGCCTTCGGCAGATTCTCCGGCTTTCTATTCAACAAATGGAACTACATTTGATATTCTGTATTTTGAAGCAGAAAGTGGAGATGCGGCCGGTTATTATCGAGTAGAATTAATTGACGAAGAATATGTAAAAACAAATCCTCATACTCCGATACCGGAAACTGATCTTTCTCATCAAGAAAGAAAAGTTGTTTCCGAAGATGGATTTGAAAATTGGGTTACAAATGATGATCGAAATGATTTACCCGAAGGGCAACTCAATGGTCAAGATTGGTATAATACGGACGAAGGTAAAGCATGGGCTTATTCTCCGGTGAATTATATTGGATTAAATCAGCGCGGTGGGTATATAAGTTATAGAAAAGATATAGCGATAGCTGATTATGATGGAGTTACGCAAGCAACAAAGTTGGATCATGATGACTATAACTCTTATGAAACTCGTATTATTGAGTGGAGATTAATTAAGGAAGATTTGAAGGCTTATCGATATTTCTTCCCATACGATTCTGAGTTGCCGGCAGGAGATATTTTCTATATCCCGATTGATCCGTTGAAAATTGAAGATGAAAGTAGTTCGTACGAATATGATTATACAACCGGAAAAATTTATCTAAAAGGAGAAGTCGGAACAGCAAGTCCTATTGATCCGAATAATCAGTCGTTGGATACTTACCGTTTCGATTCGGATGCTAATTATGGAACGTATAAGGATATAAATGGAGATCCGCAGATAAGAACAGGCCTTTCCGGTATTCAAGATGGACAAAGTCCTTATTATATAGACTTGCGATATACGGACACTTATTCTTCTGGAGAAGAAGAATTAACAGCTTGTGTTGATTTGAATCGACTACTTTCTCGTTTGCGTTATGCAATAAAATCAAAAATTTTATATTTACATACAAATAATTTACCATTGTCGGTACATACTTTAGCTCCATATTACGTATCTGCTATTCCATTGAATATTGCAACCTACGATATAACCGGAGTAAATTGGGAAACCTCTACGGAAATATGTACGAATCCTGCTGAAGTGAAATTAGAAGCTGAAGCATGGGGGCCGGATGCAAACTTCGGAGAAGTAGGTTATTTAGGAACAGAAGCTATGCCTTACAGCAGTATAATTGATGACGATTATACATACACAGTTCGGATTCCGGAGAAAGATTTCAAAGGTAATCTAACAACAACCCAGTTTGTTTCTCCATTGAGATTTTTTGATGAAGTAAAACGGGCACGCGTGAAATTAGTATCTGTTATTAATGATAATGGAACAACTGTTTTTGAAAAAACTAAAATAAGCGAGGCTCCTGAAATTCAAGAATCTTACATTGGATTGATAGATCCGAAATCTCCAAATAAATTATTGACAGATTTTATGGTTTGGATTGATTATCAGTATAATCCGGTTGCTGCAAATGGGCGCTCCGTACTTCTTGATTCTCCTATTCAAATGAATCTGCGTTGGCTTCTTAATGATAGATCGGGTATGAGTGCATTAGAATCTTATCCGTTGATAATTAATGCATACAACTATTATTTTGATGTTTCTTTGGATGAAGGAGTAGAAATATCCTTGTCGGAAGAAGGAGATATTCTACCTATTGGAGCTCGTTTGGGACGAGTTGGAAATGATGAATTGTCTGGTTATGAAGAAGGAGATAATATTATTTCGAATAATAGTTTAGCTTTAGAGATTTTGGCTTCCGGATTACCTACTGACTATACAAGGGAAGTTACGGGTGAAAATGGGACCGAAATTCATTTTATTCCGGGATACGAATACCATTTTGTGATGGAAGGTACCGGAGACGAAGAATGGGGAGCTTCGACTACTTGTGATATGACTTTCGATTTCCGATTGAAAGTTGTACCGGATACTATTTATTGGAAAGGTGCTGAAAATAATGATGTAGAATGGAATAAAGATGATAACTGGTATTTCCCGAATGGAGACGGAACTCCTTCTAATATTAAAACATTTGCTCCTCTTCCTCAAACCAATGTAGTAATACCCGGACAGATAGGACAGTATTCTACCTTAAGAGATGGAAAAACTCTTCCGGAAACAGTTGAAGTGTCAATTGTTGGTGGAGGAACAGAAAATAAACCAACCGGATGGAATACAAAAAGAAAAATGATTACGTTCGACTGGGAAAATGAAAGATTATTGAGTGATTATAAAGCAAATAAGTATATCGAGTTTGATTATAACTTCCGAGCGAATGCAGCCAATGAAATCTATTTTAAGATGGGGGGAGAATTAGCTCGTCAAGATCTCTTGTTTTATCAAAAAGCGAAAGTTGATTTGAAAATTAATACAATTCAATGGTATGGAATTTCTGCTCCGTTGAAGAACTTATATGCCGGAGATTATATGTTTGAACAAGCCAATCCGCTAAGCGAAATCCGTTATTACAATACAGGATCGAGTCCGCAAATTGCTCCTAAAGTAAATGGAACAGGATTAACCAATTGGGCAGAGCCGGTTAATACCACAATCTTCGAATTGGAAGCCGGCGAGGGTTATGCTCTTTCGGTAGGTTCGTTGTATTTTACTAATCTTCCTGAAGAAGGATTTGCAAGTTTCGGAGATTATGGCACTGCTATATCAACAAATGGTGAAACTGCAGAGTGGGCTACAGCTGAGTTTACATTCCCTCAAACAACTACAACGTTCAATTTTTATCATGAAATCTTGAAACGTCCGATGGAATATACCGAAACAATAGAAAATGAAGATGGTCGTAAGTATAGACATCGTTTTGTATACGAAACTCCTTCTGAAGCAAAAGCTGGCAATACCGATGAGTATGGACATGAAATTATATCTGTTGTCCCGGAAAATGATCCGATCGTCAGTATTCCTGTGAAGATTAACGAAGAAGAAACAAGAGGAGATTCAAATGAGCCTTATATGGTTATTGGTAATCCTTTTATGTCGCACATGGATTTCGAAACTTTCTATAAAGAAAACTATGGATTGATCGAGCCGGGATATAAAATACTACAAGGAACAGTAACAGGAGAAGAAACTTACCTTAGCATTATGGGTACAGATGCAAATAGCGACGGAGTTTTTGATGAATTGGTTTCGACTAATGATAATCTTACGCTTCGATCTATTCCTCCAATGCAAACTTTCCTTGTAACTCTAAAAGGCGGCGTAACCAGAGCAAGTAATATAACGATCAATCGCTGTATGGGTGTGGTTGATGAAGACGATTCTCCTCTTCAAGCTCCGGCTCGGATTAGCAATATGCTTCGCTTGTCGGTTCGTGACCACAACAAAACAATGACTTCTGCTGTTGTAAAAGTTAGCGAAGGGGCTTTTGATGAGTATAATCCTTCAGAAGATTCTCGCTTGGTACTGATAGAAGATGTTACTTCGGTATCTCATATCTTTACAATCGTAGATAGAAACTACTTAGATATTAATCGTCTTGGCGAAGTTCCTTCTTCTATTCCTATCGGTGTGTTGTATGGAAGTAAAGGAAAGTCAACCATATCTATAAGTGGCCTTGATACATTTGCCGGATATGTGTTCTACTTTGTTGATACGGACAAAAAACTGAAGATTCCATTAGAAGATGATGCTTTCGAATACGAGTTTGACTACGATGGCAATGAATCTATCGGACGTTTTTACTTAGTAACAGAAGATGCTACGCAGATCAATGAGCTACAAAGCGACTTATCTGTCTATAGTCAGCATGGAATGATTAATGTATTGTCGTTGGATGGTAGTCTTATTACAGAAGTTTCTATTTATAACGTAGAAGGTCATTTGCTATACAAATCGGTTGATACAGGAAAGTCTCGCTTAAGTATTCCGCAGCCCGGACAATCGCCTGTTATGATCGTTAAGGCCTCAACGTCTACAACATCTACAGTAACCAAAATAATCAATAAATAATAAGGAGGATCAAGCTATGAAATCGATAAATAAAACGATAATATTATTTTTAGTATTACTATTCAGTAGTGTTTTTACTGCGCGAGCTTATAACGATGCTTCTCCTTATTCTACATTTCAAGATGTAGCCGGAAGCGAGCATTATGGTTCGGGTTCGGATAGTTTTTTTGGAAGTTTAGGATCGGGAATGAGTGTTTATGAAAAATCTTCGGAAAAGAGTTTTTCTTCCGGTGGTTCCCCGTCGGGAGGTTCTTTCTCCGGTAGTTCATCATCTTCTTCTTCTCGGTCGGGTTCCGGCTTTACATCGGGAGGTTCGTACCGAACGTTTAATTATTATTCGTCTAATACCCACTCATCGAATTTTAATTCCGGTGATAATACTTCCGGAGGTATGAGAGATTCGAAATCATTGGAAAGCTATACAATTGATGGATTCTCCCAATATGCTAATGGTACAACAAAAGCTATTGCCGATGCAGGAGCTAATGGTATTCCTTGTCCTAAATGTAAATCAGGCATTCTTGATTCGGATGGAAAGTGCTCGTCATGTGGTTATACATTCGATCTGAATTTTGGTATTGGGGCTCTTGCCGACGACATTCCGGTAGGAAATGGATTTTGGTATTTGATTCTTGGAGTTTTGTTGTATGGAGTTTTACTGTTCTTTTTTAGAAAAAACATAAAGGCTTATAAGAACAAGTAAGTAATCCATCGTTTTTTCATAATGTGTGAGAGGAAGGTAGTTCGTGAGAACTGCCTTCCTTGTTTTTTAAAATAATAACCCGAAAAAAGTAAAATAGTTTAGTCTTAATTTCTGCTGAAGTTTTAGTATAACTTAGTCGAAGTTCTACAATAACTTTGTCAAAGTTGTAGTATTGGTTTATTTATAAATCAAAAAAAGTATTTTAATGATTTTGGTAAGACTAAAACGATGATAATATGATTTTTATATCGAAAAGTAAGACAAAAAGGTTGTTTTTTTTCTAAAAAACTCCTTTTTAGCGTAAATATTTCTTTAATATAAAAAAAGACACTAAATTTGCCGACTTGTGTTTTGGACTAATTAATAATATTCATACCACCCACGCACGATCCCTAACATGAAAGTACTTCTGTGGAGAGTTGATAATAGCTGAATTGCAAAACATAGGGTTGAATCACATAGCAGAGAAATAATTATGAAAAAGAAAATTTATTTATTACTTTTCCTTCTCGGATTAGGGGGACTCAATGCTTTTTCCCAATACGAATATAGTATAGAGGTTAAAACGAATACAGGAGAAGAAATTGCTGTTAATTCATATGTATCCATTGTAGAAACAATCCTGGAGGACGGAACTCGTGTTAAATATAAAACAAGAACCAAATCAGCTACCCGAACTCGAGAAAGAACTCGATCTTGGATCTTCTGGGGAAGTTGGAGTATCTCGGATACGAATTGGAATAATGGTTCCGGGTGGGGAGAGTATGGTGATTGGAGCGGATATGATGAAGGAGAATATGGAGACTGGAATTGGGATACCCTTGTTTCGTCTGATTATGAGTTTGGATTTGGAGATATTCCATATTCTGATATACAAGAAGGAAGCTCTTCTGACTCAACTTCCGATGTTTCCGAACCGGTAACTTCATCAGTTGTAGATACCTATTACAATTCTTCAGGAGTAGAGATTTCAAGTTCTAATAATGCTACTCGTCATGTTCAAACCCAAACCCGTACTATAACAGAAACTACGATGGAAGTTCAATCAGGTTCTAAGATTACAGTTAACTCTGATACTGAATGGTATTTTACTCCGGTTCCTTATACTATTGATGAGGATGCAGAAACAGGTGCTATTACGAGTATTGGAGAACCCGGTTGGTATTATATCGAAAATGTTTTATCCGGAACTTATCTTGTTTTAGATGAGAATAATGTCCCGATACTTTCGAATGATAATTCGGGTGACGGAGGCAGATGGCGTTTGATAAAAGTTGCGGTTGATGGTGTTACCGACGGAGATAATAACTACTTTAAATTAGTTTCGAAAAAAGGTTCGAATCCGAGCAGCGGAGGTGGAAGATTACTTGCCCGTGACGAAAATAAAAAATTAATATCAACAGATGATTATACATTTGCTAATTCGGTTTTTCAACTAAGCGCAGTGGGTGATTTTATTGTAAAAAATGATGACCAGGAAATTGTTTCTAATTATTTGGCTGTAAGTGGAGTAAGTCTTACCGGAGATGCTACTTATAAAATGGATGAATCTGAGACAGGTACAAGCTATGGTTCTCAAACTGTTTGGTCTAATCTTCCTCCGAATATGACAATAAACGGGACGTGGAATAGAGAAACCGCATATCTTAATCCTTTGATGCCTAACTATAACTTTGCCCCGATTGGATATGAAGGGACAGATAGTTCTCAAACAATGTATAGTTTTTATGCATCAGGAAATACAATCGGAGACGGATTTTATTTTGCCCGTTTATCAGGGAAAGAAAATGATAACTCATTCGGATAAATACTACATCCTGCAACTCCTGAAGCAAACGATAATATAGTATTTAAATTATGGGTTCGTGCTATAGCTGCTACATCTGCCGGATTACAGCCGGATGAAGCAGGAGGTTTGGTTTATACAGTAGGTAAAGCTACGGTGACATTCGATGATGGTACATCTGTTGAAAAAATGATTAAGGTTCCGGCAGATGCTATTGCTATCCTTACTGGAGAACCTAACTATCCTGATGCTTGGTATCTTTTTACTGATATTATAGATCCGGATACACATAGACAAAAAACCTTGAAGAGTCTTAAGGTTGAAAATACATTAGGAGAATCACATTATTTAGATGTCGATAATATTGCTGTCCTTTTCCGTTCGGCTACAGCGGATGCTATGTTTTCTTATAAATTGAGTGGATCTACCCAACAAGCGCGCCAGAATGTACATACTTTGGAACAAACTATTTATGTAAATGATGCAACCACTGCTGCTTTAACGACGTCTACAAAAAGTTTTTATTATTATCGTTGGTACACAATGGATAATGGCTTGGAGACTTATCCCGAAAAACTAACTTCGCTAACAGGTGGTACTTCGAACGAAGTTATATTGGACAATGGACTTATGTATGCAAGCACAACCAAATCGGTGTTGGGAACAAATGCATACGAAATGAACTACAAGACTGATGAATTGATTTCTGAAGTAGATGATTTCTTCAATAGTCCCGGTGCAACTATTTATTGTGATCTGAGTAACTATACGGATTTTACATTGACATTACCTTCTTCCGGGATGGGATCGATGCGTGAACCAACAGTTTCGCTCCGAAATATTTTTCATATCAGACCGGCATCGGAAATTGCGGAAGCTATAGAAGGGAAACAATATACAACGAAGCCGTATAGTCAATATTTAGCCAATATAGCCAACAAAGAAGATGATAGCCCGGAGAATTATATTTATGAATATTATGATGTAGAAGCTGCGGTAGGTACTCGTCTGCGTTTAACTCCTCAGTATAAGGTTAATAATTATTATAGAAAAACAACGACAAATACATACGATGTTTCCACTCGATTCAGATGGTACGAGATTGATAATCCGAATACAGTTGCTACAGCATCTCAATTCAATGCTGCGGAAGAAGGTTCTCAAGGTACTCATCTAAGTGGAAATACTCCTCCTACAGGGTATTCTTTCCCATCTTCTACTTCGACTACGGGAACATATAAATACATGCAGATTAATACCGCTTCGACAACTTTGAATATAAAAGCCGGAGATGTGAAGTACTACGCAGTAGATGTAACGGGTAGCGGTTCGAGTGATAGAAAACGTATTGCTATATTCAAAGTAACTTTTCGCGATCAAAGTAAAGTAGGACCTATTATTCTTGATCCGAAAGAACATGACCTTTTCGAAGAGATTGATAATAAAAAACTAATTATATCCCGGACGTTTGATCAAACAGATACTCCTCCTAATCCAATTCCTTCGCCTTCGTTAGGAAAAAAACAACCTTATTCGGTTTATGGGATGGGAGTTCAAGCATTAGATACAGACGAGTCGACTTACGGTTTTGCTAGTCCGCTTCATTTTACTTCTAACGGATCTAATACCGGAACTCACGGACACCACCGAGTTCCTTATTGGAGTGAGTATGGATTTCCGCAAGCAATTAATAGTGGTGTTACTCCATGGTCAAGTTGGTCAACAACTCGTAATGTGAAAGATATTACTTATATTAAAAGCGGAGGAATAAATACTTCCTCTACAATAGATTATAATTATGAAGTGGGTAATATGCTTTATGTTGATGCTTCCGAAGTACCGGGTGTATTTGCTGCTTTGAATTTTAATGAATCTTTTTGTGCCGGAGCTACCTTATATTTTTCTACATGGGTAGTTAATTTGAATGGCTCCTCAGCTTCGGACTTTCCCGAGTCAGGTACTGTTCGTCCTAACTTAGTAATGGTCTTGAAAGTTATAGACGAGGACGGAAAAGAAACTGTTGTGAAGCGTTTCTATACCGGAGATATTGGCTATAATAATGTAGGAGTATGGTATCAAGTCGGATTCGAGTTTGTTATTCCAAGCGGAATAAGCGGAAATAACTTAGACTTTCGCTTAGAGATACAAAACAATGGTTTAGGAACGCAAGGAAACGATTTCGCATTGGACGATATATGTGTATGGCGTACCAATCCTGCTATTTCGGCAGTTCGAACTAATGAAGTATTTTGTATGCCCGAAGGAGAAGAATTGCAAATAGAAGAACCATTAGAAATGGCTGTAGAGGTTAATCTAAGTCAGTTATGGCCTAAGGATGAGCAAATGGAGGCTAATGAGAATTTGTATTTCCGCTTTTTGGATGGACGTAGTGAGAATAGAGAGTTCCCGCGTTACCAACAAGGAAAATCTAAATACGATAATTTGCCGGAAAATACAGATATGGATGGCACTTGGACTAATATGTATGTCAATAATGGCTATTATCCGGAAAGAAACCCGGAAGCAGGAGGCACACAACCTGATGTTCAATACTGGTATGGAAGAATAAATTGGAAATCATTTGACTCAAAGACTCCACAAACAGGAGATAATGCAATTCCTAAAGGAGAAGGGACTGGGAAAAACAATGTTTGGTATTCTACTGATCCTATATATAAAGGAATGTATTACTACGAAGAAACCGGAACAAATGATTTAATCCTCGCTTTTTCACAATTAATCCCGGCTTCTGTACTGAATGACGGATATAGTGGTAGTGACTTTAATACGGGTACTTATCATATATTTGTAGGAGAATCTTCCGGAGCTATATTAAGTCCGGAATGTGCCGGCGAAGCTGACTTTAGAATCAAATTTGATGCTACTGATTTTGAATTGACTGCTGGGGAAACGATTTTGGAAGGTGAAGGAAGTTTGTCAATTTGTACTAATAATGCAGTTGATGTAAAGGCATATGCTACTGATCCTGCCGACGAAGAGGTGAAGTTATTTGCTTTCTACGATTGGTATCACGGACCATTGAATACACAACCAAAGACTACTGCCGGAGAAGATACATATGATGCAAGAAGTTATACTTATACTATAAAGGGTAATTATGGAACTGCAGCAGGAGGTACTTTATTTAAAGATTTAGATGGTAATCCTATAAAAGATTTAGAAGGTGCTCCTATCCGAAATGCGGATGGTTTTAATGCCTGGTTGAAGGATGACAGTCCGGAAGGAGGAGCAAAGTGGCTTGTAACCGAAGGACTTAATGATAATAAAGTAGAACTTGACGGGCCATCTTGGGCATGGGGTCAGCCAAACTATGTAGGTTTTAATCAATATGGAGGATATTTCCGATATACAGTTGATGCCGACGGTTTTACTTCTGCTACTCGAATCGCAGATGTAGATAATAAAGATACCGGCTCGGGAGTTGGAGCAACTAATCCTGCAAAACCGGTTGATTTTCGGCTTTTGAAAAAAGACTTGAGAGCCTATCGTTTCTTTTATCCCTATCTGGCAGATTTGGCAAAGTTTGAAGCGAATAGCAAAGGAAAAGAGTTTAGATTTCCGGTGGATTATAGATCTGTTTCCGACGGAGGACCGGGTATTGTTGCATCGATTGATTACAAAACCGGCGACTATTTTTATTCAGGCGGAGCACAAATTCCGGATGATGAAACAGTAAATGACTATCGTTTTACGGCTGATTCGTATAAAAATTGGGATAATGCCGAATATATGACCGATTATTTGGGCAATTACGTCAATGCAAGTGGTCAAGTTATTGCAAAAATTAGTTCGAAAAACGGAAAGATAATTTATATAGATCCATCAACTAAAGAAAAAATCGAATTTTCAGATTTGGAAAACCTGCTTAAAGGTTATAATTATAAAGACGGAAATGAAAATATAATATATATACCGGGACAAGGAGTTCCTTATATTCAAGATATTACTGATTTAAGAAAACTTTTGGCACGGATTCATCAATACATGGTGCGTGGTTTTATAGAACTTTATAAAGATAAAGTTGATGAAGATATAGCATCTTTAGCGAATAATTATTTAACAGTAATTCCGACTAACGTAGCTTTCGAAGTCGCAGACGTTAATGTTTCGCCGGAAGACTTGGATATATCCAAGCCAATGGCCATTTGTACCACCGCATCTCAAATATCTCTGCGGGCAAAAGCTTGGTCTCCCGATTCTTGGTATGGTACGGTTACCAATTCGGGCAAGCCTGTTATGCCTTATTTTGAAATTGATGATAGCGAATTTGTGAAACTGGACGAAAATAATGGTTATGTTTATACAGTGCGTTTGCCGGAGCGGGATTTAAAAGGGAATTTAGTAACTTCCCGTTTTATTATTCCGATGCTTTACTTTGACGAGATAAGAACAGCTCGCGTTAAATTGGTCGATGTTCTTGATGCTTCAGGAAAGTCTATTTTGGAAAATCAGGAATCTCCGGCTGCAACTCCGGCCGAAGATACGTTTTCTACCACAGGATCTGCGGCAATTAGAAGAATTGCTAACTTCTCTGTGCTCGAACATGCCTATATAGGTTTGGTAGATCCAAATAATTCTAACAAATTAGCAGAAGATATTGTAATCCCGATTACTCATTATTACGATCGAGAAGCAGATAAGAGGGAGGAAATTACAAATCCTGAGGAGAAAACAATGAATGTTCGTTGGAAGTTAAATGAAGAAAGAGGAAAATTCTTTGCTCTCGAGTCTTATCCTTTTATTCAAAATGGATATAATTACTTCTTCGATGATCCCGTAAAGAATGAAGTTTCGGAAGAAGGAGACCCTTTACCTTTGCATACAGAAAAAACTCCTGTTCTTATTGCAGATTCTTATCCGGTAACTAATAATAATATTGCGATAGAGATTATGGCAATGGACAGAATTTTATATCCTTATACCAATCATGTCGAAAACGAAAACGGCGAAGAGTCTTATTTTATTCCCGGATATACTTATCAATTTGCCTTTGAAGCAACAGGAGGAACTTCTTGGGGAGACGAAACTTCACATGATTGTGACTTGGTAATGGAATTTCGTTTAAAAGTAGAGCCGGATGTTGTTATATGGGGTGGAACAGAACAAAATAGTGAATGGAATTATGATGGTAATTGGTATATCCCTCTTAAAGATAGTAATGGAAAGTATACGGATCAACCTTCGGTTTACAAAGCTTTTCCTCCTCTTCCGCAAACGAAAGTCATTATTCCTGCCGGTTCAACTCTGTATCCTACTCTTGATGAATATAGCTATTTGAAAGCTAAGCTTCAAATAGATCAAGATGAAGTTGAAGAAACAGGCTATAATACCTCAAGACAAATAATATCTATGGAAGCCGTAAAGAACGGTTTTGACCCGGAAATGTATGTGCAATTATCTCCAAGTGAAATTAGAACAACTCCATGGATTGAGTTTGATTACAACTATAGACCAAACTCGTGTAATGTTATTTACTTTAAACATGCTTCCGGAACTCAAAGTGGCGAATTAGGACGTCAAGACTTACTGAATTATCAGGAAGCTAATGTTGACTTAACCGTTAATACCGTTCGTTGGTACGGTATTTCAGCTCCGTTGAAGAACTTATATGCCGGAGATTATATGTTTAAACAGGCTAATCCGTTGACTGAAATTCGTTATTATAACACAGGATCGAGCTCTCAAGAAGTACCTTCGGTCGGAGGAACAGGATTAACCAATTGGGCAGAACCGGTTAATACTACAACTATTGAATTAAAAGCAGGCGAAGGATATGCTCTTTCGGTAGGCTCGTTGTATTTTAAGGCTCTTCCAACCGATGGATTTGCAAATTATACAGACTATGTTACTGCCGTAAAAAATAATTCGGAAGAATGGTATTCGGTTGCTTTCTCTTTCCCTCAAACAACGACAACATTCAACTTCTATCATGAAATCTTGAAACGCCCAATGGATCATACAGAAACGATAACAGATGAAAATGGACGTAAGTATCGACATCGTTTTGTGTATGAAGAAGAATTGGGAAAAAATGAATATAAGGATGAATACGGAAGAACGGTAATCTCAACAGTTCCGGCTGAAGATCCGATTGTAAGTATTCCGGTAAAAACAGGTGGTACTTTGACAGGAAAAGATTCCGAATCGTACATGGTGGTTGGTAATCCTTTTATGTCGCACTTGGACTTCGAAGCTTTCTACAAAGAAAATTATCAGCTAATAGAACCGGGTTATAAAATATTACAAGGATCAATAACAGGAGATGAAGGTTATTTTAGCATTATGGGCAAAGATACCGGAAAAGATGGTACGATCAGTGATCCTATCTCAACTGAAGAGAACGGAAGTCTTACTCTTCGATCCATTCCTCCTATGCAAACATTTATTGTTACACTAAAAAGTGGTGCGTCTGATTCGGATAAATTGAAAATAAATCGTGATATGGGCGTGGTTGATAAAGATAATTCAATTCTTCAGTCTCCAACTCTCAATCGCAACCTGCTTCGTTTGTCGGTTTCTGACCAGAATGAATCAAGAACTTCTGCCGTAGTGAAAGTTAGCGAAAATTCATTCGATGAATATAATTCGTCGGAAGACTCCCGCTTGGTATTAATCGAAGACGTTACCTCTGTATCTCATATCTTTACGATAGTAGATGGCAATTATTTAGATATAAATCGACTTGGAGAACTTCCGTCTACTCTTCCTATCGGTGTTTTACAAGGAAGTAAAGGTAAATCAACTTTATCTATCAGTGGTTTTGATACTTTTTCCGGATATACATTCTATTTTATCGACGCGGATAAGGATAGAAAGATACCGTTAGAGGGTGATAGTTTCGAATATGAATTTGATTATGATGGTAGTTCTTCTATCGGACGCTTTTATTTAGTGACCGAAGATGTTAATCAAATCAAAGATCTTTATAGTGATTTGTCGGTTTATAGTCAACGAGGAATGATTAATATATTGGCTTTAGACGGAAGTCCTATTACGGAAGTTTCTATTTATAATGTGGAGGGACACTTGTTATACAAATCGGTTGATACCGGTAAGTCTCGTTTGAGTATTCCACAGCCCGGATCATCAGCAGTTATGATTGTTAAGGCTTCTACATCCTCATCTTCTATAGTAACCAAAGTAATCAATAAATAACAAGTAAGGGTTAGACTATGAAATTATTAAGTGAAACGATAATATTATTTTTAATATTGCTATTCGGAACTGTCTTTTCTGTTCAAGCAGAGGGGAGTGATCGCTATGGTTCAGGTTCGGATAGTTTTTTTGGAAGTTTAGGCTCGGGAATGAGTGTTTATGAAAACTATTCGGAAAAGGGTTTTTCTTCCGGAGGTTCTTCTTCTGGGGGAGGTTCTTCTTCCGGTGGCTCATCATCTTCTTCCTCCCGGTCGGGTTCCGGCTTTACATCGGGTGGATCGGGGCAGACTTTTAATTTTTATTCAACGAATACTAATTCTTTCAATAATAACTCCGGTGATGATACTTCTTCAGGGAACATGAGAGATGCTCAATCGCTAGAAAGTTATACAATTGATGGATTCTCCCAGTACGCTAATGGTACAACAAAAGCCATTGCCGAAAAAGGAGCTGTAGGCATTCCTTGCCCCAAATGTAAAAAAGGGACTCTCGATTCGGAAGGAAAATGCTCGTCGTGCGGTTATAAATTCGATATGAATTTTGGTATTGGAGCCACGTCCGACGAGATTCCGGTAGGGAATGGCTTTGATTATTTATTTTTTGGAATTTTAGTGTATGGAGCTTTACTGTTCTTCTTTAGAAAAAATATAAAGGCTTATAAGAACAAGTAAAGTAATCCATCGTTTTTTCATAATGTATTAGGGAAGGTAGTTCGTGAGAATTGCCTTCTCTGTTTTTTAGAATTTAATAAGAAAAAATAAAAGAGTGGATACAGCTTCGTTTTAGCCGAAGTTTTACTATAACTTGCTCAAAGTTATACAACAACTCGGATCAAGTTCTAGTATAACTTAGGTCAAGTTATACAACAACTTGGGTCAAGTTATAGTATCTTTTTCCGATGATTGATTATCGAGTCGGTTTTCTTAAGCAGAACTTGCTCGAAAATACGAGTTGAGGGCTTAGTTGATTATTTGTTTTATGCCTCCCGTATTGGGGTAAAAATAAATCTTAACAGGGTTTGTTTTGTCTTCGAAAATACTGGTTGCCAATATTTGTGTAGTTCCAAATTGAGTTATTTCGTGATCTCCTTGATAAATACTTTTATCTGCTGTAAATATTTCAACTTGAGCTTTGCCCGGTACGTTGTAAACAACACTTTGTGGTTCTTTTGCTTTTCGTTTAGGGTCTAATTCGGGGATTTCTACGGTTTTTAAATCTATTAGATTAATAAATACCGGGACACCACTTAAATCTTCGCGATCAACAATCCCGTTGTGTTTGGAAAAACGGAATAAAATATCTTTGCTTAATTCCATTGTCGGATCCAGATAGATTCTCTTTTTCCCTTTTTTTGTTTCGGTAGTTCCGGTAAAAAGTTCTACCCAAAGTCTTTCTTGTTCTTCTAAACCGGCAAGAACTATGCGCATTGCTTCGCCATCTTTTGGCATATTTTCTACTTCGCCCATTAAGATGTCTTGTCTTGTTTCGCGAATATTGTATATGTTTTTAGCAGCTACTTCGGCCATCTTTCCGATTGATCCGGCATGTAGGTATTCTTCGGTAAAGATCGACTGTGGCGAAATAAAAGACTCTTTCTTTTCTGTCGCAATCGAAGTTTCTTTTTCTTCTTCTGGGGTATACTCTGCATTGATTGTACAGATCATACCGTCGGAAGTAAGATAAACGAACGGAGCGGTTGTTTTAGCTTTAAATTCTACCAAATAAGTTTGGTCTTTGTTAGGAATCCCTTGATCTTTAACGTGAACATTATCTAAAGTATAGATGGTTTGATTTTCGAAGTTTATTTTATCGTCGGGCAAACCTAAGTAGCGGGATGCATAACGGGCGTATTGTCCTGACTTTTTAGTAACTTTTGAATATTCGACTTCTATAATAAGTTGAGTTTGAGGTAAAATATATTCTACCCCATAGTTGTTGGATTTGAGGGCGTTTGTTTTGATAACTTTCGTTTGGGCATTTAATACGAAAGAAGAAAGTATAAATATTGAGAGAAAGAAATTTTTCATCTTAAATCGTTTTATGGATTATATGGGCAAAGGTATAAATATTTTTACAAATAGGAAATTATGTCGCTTGCTATCATACTCTCTTCCGACCGGATAGATGCTGCTTTGTCTCCGGCGGCACCGTGTAGATAGACGCCTAATAAGGCGGCTTCGAAAGATTCATATCCTTGAGCAACTAATCCGGCAATGATTCCGGTCAATACATCTCCCGATCCGGCTGTTGCCATACCGGGATTTCCACTCGAATTAAAATAAACTTGTTCGCCGGGAGTACAAATAGCCGTATAAGTTCCTTTTAATACAACTATACAATTCAATTCTTTGGCTAATTTACACGACTTTTCTAATCGTTCGAAAGACGAAATGCTTTCGCCAACCAAACGATTCAGCTCTCCTATATGAGGAGTTAAGACAGAACGAGGAGGAATTTGTTTCTTTAATTCGGGATTGTAGCTGATAATATTCAAAGCGTCGGCATCTAATACAATAGGTCTGCGATAGCTTGCTAATATATTTTCCAATGCTTTCTTGCTCGCTTCGTTTGTTCCTAATCCGGGCCCGATAGCAAGTGTATTGTAAGAAGAGTTTACTTCAACTTGCGAGATGTAATATTCTTCCTTGTCGGAAATAGTCATCGCTTCGGGAAAGGCCGACTGCATAATCACTTCTCCACAAGCCGGAATATGGCAAGTTACCAATCCGGCTCCGCTTCTTAAACAAGCTTTAGCGCAAAGAATAGCGGCTCCCATCTTGCCTTTGCTTCCGGCAATAACTAAAACATGGCCGAATTTATTTTTATAAGCAAATCGGTTTCGTTTCTTAACGAAGAGACTTATATCGTCTTCTTGTGTGTAGTGATATGTATTCCCTATTTTTTCCATTCCTTCTTTGCTCAGACCAATGTCTAATACTTCCCAATCGCCGGCATAAAGTCCGCTTTCGGGAAATAAAAAGGCCAATTTCGGAGATGCAAACGTAAATGTTTTACTTGCTTGTATAATCGAAGCGTCTTTGTTTTGTGTGTTGTCTTCTCCGAACAATCCGGACGGAATATCAATGGAGTAAATCTTTGCTCCGGATTGGTTTGCTAAATTAATTGCTTTGGCAAATATTCCGGATGTAGGTTTATTTAGTCCCGAACCGAATATTCCATCAATGATTATATCGTTCGTATTTGCTAAGTGTAAAAGGTTCAAGTCGGCTCTTATACTGATTAAACCGGCTAATCGTTCTTTGTTTATTTGGCAATCCGGCGATAGCTTGTCGTTGGGATTTAATAAGAAGCATTGAATGGTATATCCTTTTTCGATAAGCATCCGAGTAATAGCTAAAGCATCGCCTCCATTGTTGCCGGGTCCTGCTAAAACATAAATATTTTGATCGGGCAAAACCTCCGAAACAAACCTTTCGACGAAACATTCGGAAGCTCTTTCCATCAAATCAATCGAGGCGATTGGTTCATGTTCAATAGTATATTGATCCAAAAGTCGAATCTCGGAAGAAGATAGTACCTTCATTGTCTGTAAGTCTTTTGAATACAAATGTACAAAAAACCTTATTTTTCTATCGAACATTGGGAAAATATTACTACTTTTGCTTGCTCAATACGAGAGAATCCGTTTTTAATCATGAACTCGATACGACTAAAAGACCGGGAATTTGAATTATTCCTTCCGCAAAAGCATATTTGGGAGAAAATTCAAGATGTAGCCCGCCAAATAAACACCGATCTGCACGATAAAGAGCCTTTATTTGTAGTAGTCCTTAATGGAGCTTTTATGTTTGCTTCGGATATTATCGGCTTATTTAATTATCCTTGCGAAGTAACCTTTATCCGTCTTAAATCATACGAAGGAACGGGTCGTGGAGAAGGAATGAAAGAAGTACAAGGTTTGATCGAAAATATAAAAGATCGTCATCTTGTAATAGTTGAAGATATTATCGATACCGGACATACGATGAGTCACTTGATCGAGATGCTTAAAAAACAAGAACCGGCTTCGATAAAAATAGCAACACTTCTTTTTAAGCCCAAAGCTTTACAAGTTGATGTTAATCCGGATTATGTAGCCAAAGAAATACCCAATGATTTTATTGTTGGTTATGGCTTGGATTATGACGGGTATGGTCGTAATTTGAAAGATATATACAAAGTAAAAGATTGATATATTCAGAATAAAATGCTTAATATAGTTATTTTTGGAGCTCCCGGCTCTGGTAAAGGTACACAAAGTCAACTTATTATTGAGAAATATGGTCTTCATCATATCTCTACAGGAGAGATATTGCGAGAAGAAATAGAGAATAAGACCGAATTGGGTTTGATTGCTGACGAATATATTAGTCAAGGACACTTAGTTCCCGACCAATTAGTGATTGATATGCTTTCAAATCTTTTGGATAAACACCAAGGTGTGAAAGGTTTCCTTTTTGATGGATTTCCTCGAACACTGGCTCAAGGTGAAGCACTTGATGTTCTTCTCAGAGAAAAAGGATCAAGTGTCGCTGCTGTATTATCACTTACTGTTAATGAAGAAGAACTTACTCAACGTTTGCTTAAACGCGGACAAGATAGTGGTCGAAGTGATGATAATATTGAAACAATTAAAGAACGGTTAAACGTATATCGTTCTCAAACCGAACCATTAAAAAATTATTACCGAAAGAATGGTCGTCTATTCAAAGTACAAGGAGAAGGTGCTGTAGACGAAATATTCGAAGGTATCATGGAAACTTTAGACCATTTAACTTTCTAAGTGGTCATCAAATCAAAATATGTCTGAATCCAACTTCGTAGATTACGTAAAAATATATGCTCGCTCCGGAAAAGGAGGGAGAGGTTCTACTCATTTTCGTCGAGAAAAATATATTCCATTTGGGGGACCTGATGGAGGAGATGGGGGAAATGGAGGAAGTGTTATCTTGCGAGGTAACAGAAATTATTGGACTTTACTGCACTTAAAGTATGAACGTCACATACTTGCCGGACATGGTGAAGGAGGAGCAGGAAGAATGAGCAAAGGAAAAGACGGACAAGATAAAGTTATTGAAGTTCCTTTGGGCACAGTTGTATTTGATGGCGAGACAGGAGAGTTTATTTGTGATATTAGTCACGATGGACAAGAGATTATCTTACTAAAAGGTGGTCTTGGAGGAAAAGGTAACACTCACTTCAAATCTGCTACAAATCAAGCGCCGAAATATTCACAACCCGGAGAGCCTATTCAAGAACGCCGTATTATTCTTCAACTCAAGTTATTGGCAGATGTTGGTCTGGTTGGTTTTCCTAATGCCGGAAAATCGACTTTACTTTCTGTTGTTTCTGCTGCAAAACCAAAAATAGCAAATTATCCATTCACGACTTTAGAGCCAAGCTTGGGAATTGTAGACGTTCGGGGGACTCATTCTTTTATAATGGCTGACATTCCCGGAATTATAGAAGGAGCAAGTGAAGGTAAAGGTCTCGGACTTCGTTTTTTGCGTCATATAGAACGTAATTCTCTTTTGCTATTTTTAGTTCCTGCGGATGCCGACGATGTGAAGAAAGAGTATGAAATATTACTTAAAGAATTGTCACAATATAATCCGGAACTTTTAGATAAACAAAGAATTTTGGCTATCTCTAAGTCGGATATGCTGGACGAAGAGTTGGAAGAAGAAATTGCAAAAGATCTTCCTACCGATTTACCTTGCCTTTTTATATCATCAATTACTCAAAAAGGGATTGTTTCTTTAAAAGACTTGCTTTGGAAAGAGCTGAACAAGCAAGAATTTCATGATATAGAAAGTATTGTTCAACGTCCGATGGATATAAAATTAGCGGATGTAGACGATGACTTCGACTATGAGTTGGAAGAAGAAAGCGACGATGCTGATATTATCGACTACGACGAGTTTGATTGGGACGAAGATTGAAAGACAAAAAGAATATAAAAAGAGCCTGTTTGCCGAATTGTTATAAATAAAACATCGATAAACAGGCTCTTTTGTTTTAGATTCGAATATCCTTAATCGTTGAATTGTGCAATTCGGCTGATATATTTTCCAATAATATCAAACTCTAGATTGACAACACTTCCGCTCTTTATTTGGTGAAAGTTAGTAAATTCGTAAGTATAAGGGATGATGGCTACTTGAAAGCTGTTTTCTTGAGAATTGCAAACGGTTAAGCTGACGCCATTGACGCAAACCGAACCTTTTTCGACGGTTGTATAGCCTTGTTTAGCCATTTCTTTGTTGAACTCATAACGGAATGTGTAGTACCAACTACCATCTGCTTCCTCAACTCGCATACAAACTGCTGTTTGATCTACGTGTCCTTGTACGATATGTCCGTCGAGACGGCCATTCATTAGCATGCTGCGTTCAAGATTTACTTTATCTCCGATCTGTAACATTCCTAAGTTCGACCGCTCGAGCGTCTCTTTAATCGCAGTTACTGTATAAGAGTCTTCGGTTAAGCTTACAACTGTCAAACAAACACCATTGTGAGCTACACTTTGATCTACTTTTAATTCATTAACAAAAGAACATTGCATAGTTAAGTGCAAGTTACCATTGTCTACCACTCTATTTATTACGGTGGCGGCTTCTTCTATAATTCCTGAAAACATTTTTTGTCTTATGTTTATGTATTGTTAATAATAATGTTACACTCCGCTGAAAGAACTAAACCCTCCGTCGATAGGAATAATAGCTCCGGTAATAAAACTAGCAGCATCAGAGCAGAGGAATTGTACGCATCCGTTCAATTCTTTTATGTCGCCAAATCTACCCATCGGTGTTTTTGCGATAACCTTTTTGCTTCTTTCTGTTAAAGAACCATCGGGATTTATCAAAACCGAACGGTTTTGGTCGCCAATAAAGAAGCCGGGAGCGATAGCATTAACACGAACTCCTTCTCCATACTTTTGAGCCATTTCTGTTGCTAACCATTTTGTGAAGATATTAATACCGGTTTTTGCCACCGAATAACCCGGAACTCGTGTCAAGGCAGAGTATGTAGCCATCGATGAGATATTAATAATGCTTCCTTTTTTTTGTTTTGCCATCAATTTTCCAAAGGCAAGGCAGGGATAAACAGTTCCGTTTTGATTTAGATTGACTACTTTTTCCCAATCTTCTATCTTCATATCGAAGACAGTTTGTTGTTCAGTTAGGGTTGCTCCGGGTATATTTCCACCGGCGCAGTTGATAAGAATATCGATCCCTCCCCATTTTTCTTCAATCTTCTTGGCTGTTTCTTCCAAACTATTCATATTTAGTACATCACAAACAAAACCAATAGCTTGTCCTCCGGCCTGTTTTATTTCTCCGATACGAGTTTCTAATTGTTCTTGTCGTATATCAAGTACAACAATTTTGGCTCCTTCTTGTGCAAAACTTTTTGCTATGCTTCCGCCTAAAACTCCTCCTGCTCCGGTAATTACCGTTACTCGATCTTTTATGCAAAACTTATTATTCATGTTTTATTCTTTTTTTCTTTGTAGTTAAGCGAAACTTACATAATCGCAATTTTTGGATTCTAAAAGATATGTGTTTGTTTCGATATGTATGAATTGAATGTATCACAAAGGTAGGTATTTTTTTTCTGAATGAAGAGAATTGCGAATATGTTTCCTAACGAGTCGATCGAAGTTTCCTTATAACTTTAAACTTTTCTGTACAGAAAATATTTATTATCTGTACAGAAAATAGGTCAAGTTATTAAATCTTTTTGATGAAGTTCTAAGAGAACTTTATGCTTGTGTACTATCTCCTTTTTCACTATATTTGCAGTTATGAAACGCCCTTATGTTATAACACTGTCCATAGTAAGTATAATTGTGCTTGCTTTGTTGATTTTTTTTCTTCTGCCGAAAGGAGAACCCGAAACTATTGAAGTAGAAGTGGAAGAAACAGAACCCGAGTGTAGGCTTATATACGGTTTGCCTGCCGATTCCTTTGTGGTAGTTGCCGGAAAAGTAAGTCCGAATACTTATTTATCACAGATATTTACCGAAATTGGAGCTTCTCGCGAGCTAATTGCTCAACTAAATACGTTGGGTCGCGACTGTTTTGATGTTCGCAGTATACGGGCAGGTTGTTCATATTCTACTCTTTATTCTCATCGAGATACAACAACTCCTTTGTATTGGGTTTACGAAAAGTCGTTGACAGACTATGTTGTTTTTGATTTCAGAGATTCTTTGAGAATATATACAGGATCAAAACCAACAAGAATAGAAACAGAAACGGTACATGCAGAAATCTCTTCTTCGTTGTGGAACGCAACTATTGACAATGGATTACCTCCCGGTTTTGCAGTTAAACTATCAGATATATATTCTTGGACTATTGATTTCTTCGGGTTACAAAAGGGCGATTATTTTTCGGCC
>JAJDGO010000021.1 GCA_030265685.1 Bacteroidales bacterium OttesenSCG-928-M11 | reverse complement strand
AGATTGAGTTTAATTAGACCTCAAAGGTAGTAAAATAATTACAAACTTACGGGAATAGATAACCTCAATCAAGAGATCGTTTTTTTCTCTTATGGACGTGTTATATATTGTGCTTCTATTTCATTTCCTTTGCAATCAAAGACTTGTAATTTTACAAATCCTCCATTATTCATATCGAAATAAGCTAATTTAATGGGATGAAATCCTTTGGCGAGCGCAACTTGTCCCTCTATTGTGATAGGACTATGAGGTCCGTCGTTATCAATAATAGTTTCTCCATTAATATAAAGTACGCTTCCGTCGTCGGATCCGAGCGAAAAAGTATAAATTTCGTCTTTAGGAATGTTGATATAACCTGTATAAATAAGTCCTCTTTTACCATTAACTCCTTGAGGAATAGTAATTCCTTCCACTTTGTAAGTTTCTTTGATAGGACTTTGTTCTATTTCTGCTACTCGATTGAATATTCCTTCGTGCCAATCGCAACGAAGTCCGGGAGAAGAAACTTCCGGATAAACTCCGATCCGATATTTTTCTTTCTTATATATAGTATTAATAATGTCGGCTGCAGAACCATTCGGACGAAACATCCGAATCATAAAGTGGGTTGTTGTGTCGATTTCTATCGGTTTTGTATATAAAGATGATTGATTATTAGGTATTGTTCCGTCGGTTGTGTAACGAAGTTCGATCCCTTTTAACGGATGGTTCCATACAATTTCAGTATTATCTACGAAAGCATTCACTCCGAAAACTCCAGGTAAATCAAGCGGACGGTAATTAACTCCTAATTTGTCGAGCGAAGGAAAGTGATTAATCATCCGTTGATAAAAATCATTCCATTCTTTTCTTTCTTCTTTTCGCCAAGCAGTTTCGGAAAAAGCTAATATTCTAGGGAAAGCCATGTATTCTACTTGTTCCATCGATGGGATATACTCGCACCAAATATTGGCTTGAACTCCTAATATGAGATCAGTCTTAGTAGAATCGACATAAGATGGAATTAGATTTGCCTCGTAAAGATCTTGTAAAGTATTGGCATGTTGCTTAAAGTCGAAGTAATTAGTAGAATTAGGTGCTAAAATAACTTTGTTCCCATTTTCAAATGCTATTGGAAGTGCAGTCCGAGCCCAAGGTCTCCACCACATCATTGTAGTTGTTTTTGAAATACTTCCTTCTGTAACTTCGTCCCAAGCGACCATCTTTCGGTCGTTTTCTATAAAGAAATTTTCCATTTCTTTCACAAACCAGGACTGTAATTCCTTTTCATTGGCTAAGCCTTCTTGTATTATTCGCTCCTGACAATGCGGACACTTTTCCCAATTGATTTTTTCTACTTCATCTGCTCCCAAATGAATGTATTCAAAAGGGAATAGATCAAATATTTCGCGTAATATATCTTTGCAAAAGTCTAAGGTTTTATCTTTCCCGGGACAAAGGGGTGATGAAAAAACTTTACCCCATCCTGTCGAATTAAAACAAGATAATTCGGGATAAGATGCTATTGCTCCCGACATGTGTCCAGGCATATCTATTTCCGGAAGCACATCTATTCCAAGAGATGTAGCATAATTTACCACCTCTTGTATCTCTTCTTGTGTATAATATCCGCCGTATTGTTTTGTTCCGTTTACTTCCCGGAGCCGTTTCTCAGGAAGTAAGTAGTTAGTATTATGTTCTTTTTCTGCCATTCTCAAGAGAGTCAAGTCATGTTTGTTGTATTCTCTCCAAGCACTTACTTCGGTTAGCTCGGGATACTTTTTTATTTCAACCCGCCAACCTTGATCGTCTGTCAAATGCCAATGGAATTTATTAAACTTATAACGGGCAATCAGATCAAGAAAGCGCATAACTTCGTTTTTATCGTAAAAATGTCGGGATACATCAAGGTGCATTCCTCTCCATTCCCATTCGGGTTTGTCGTTAATTATAACGGAAGGAATAATAATTTCACCATCTTTATGGACGATTAATTGGCGAAGGGTTTGTGTTGCAAGTAAAATTGATCGCTTTGTTGAGGCTTCGATTGTTATGTTTTTCGGATTAACAATCAAAGAATAAGAATCTGTTTCCCCTCCGGTAAGGATAGTTATAATGCTTTGTTCTTTATTTTTGCTTGTTATTGGGAGAGATAAACCGCTTTCCTGTAGAATAACCTCTTTTATAAACTTGATTTCTTCTTCCAACGAACGATCGGTTAAGATAATCCGAGTCTTATTTGATAATGAATAGCTTCCTTCTGTCCATTCCACAGAAGTAGGATAGGGGATTAATGCCGGTTTTGAGTCGTTTGCAAGTATATTAGTACAAATAGAACTTAGAAGTAGGATCGTTAATAAGCGAAAGATTAGTCGATTCATGATTGTTTTTTTGATTTAAAGGTCTATTCCGGAGCTACAAATACTCCGATGCTTTCATTCTTGTTTGCAAACTTACATGAAAAAGCCGATAACATCAAACGAATAGAATGAAAAGTTATTAGTAAAGAACAGGGGTATTGTTTTTTTTGTAATAAAAAAAGAGCAGCTCAATTAAGAACTGCTCTTGATTTGTTGTGATATTCTCTTTTTATTTTAGAGTTCCTGCTTCAGCTTCTTTTACCATTTTAGAATTAGGAAGGATATAGATTTCAACGCGGCGGTTTTTTGCTGCCACACCACGACTATCTTCTGCTACAACTTGTTGAGAAGATCCCATACCTGCAGTAGTCATACGAGCACTACTAATTCCTTGTCCTAAAAGATAAGACTTAACTGCGTCTGCTCTTTCTTGAGATAGAGGTACATTGATTTTATCTCCTCCCTGACTATCAGTATGTCCGTATATTTCAACGTCTGTATCTGGGTTTGCTTTCAACGAACTTGCGAAGTTTGTCAATGAAGTACGAGATACATCATTAAGAGTTGACTTACCTGATGCAAAGAAAATTCCTGAATCGAAAGTAACTTTGATTGCTTGTCCGTCATTTACGGTTTCAACAGTAGCTTCCGGAATAGATTCTTCTATTTCTTTTGCTTGTTTATCCATTTTATTTCCAATTAAAGCACCTGCAGATCCTCCAACTATAGTACCAATTCCTGCTCCGATAGCAGCACCTTTTCCATTTCCTAATAAAGCTCCGATACCAGCTCCTACAGCAGCGCCGGCTCCGGCTCCAATTGCTCCACCTTTTACTGTATTGTTGGCATTGCACGAAGCAAATAAAACTGTTATACTCAACAATAAACTTGCAAATAAAGATAATCTTTTCATCTTTGTTTTTTCTTTAAATTAATAATTGCTATATTATACGTTTTTTAATCTCCTACCTTAGAACAAAGCAAGAGTACTAAAGTTTAATTATATCTAAAAATATTTAATCAATATCCAAAGTGTCGGTATAAGCTTCTTCTGCTTTCAAGAAAAGAAGCATTTCTTCGGAGGTATATTCTCCTATTTCGTCTTTTTTAGCTTGAGAAGTTAAATACTTAATAAGATCTTTTTCTTCTTTTTCTTCGTCTGTCTCGTTGAGATAGTCGTTTTTTTCGTAGAAGTCACAAATTGTGTCTAAAAGATAATAGATGCAGTCTTCGGTAAATCTTTCTTTTAAATCAATGGGGAGGTGATTCTGAATAAAGACAACAGCAGCTTCTTCATCGTAAATAAATTCTTGATTTTCCATGTTCTGTTATTTGTTCTAAGTAAACTTATTCTTAATTTATTTTTTGCAAAAGTACATAAAATATTCTGAATCCAATAATAAAGCAAGTGAAAGTTTCTCTTGTCTATATATGAAGACTAATTGGCTGCGCTTTCCATTTTCCATCGACAAGTATTAAATTGATTGAGCGCATTTGATTTTTTTCGTTTGTATAATAGATAGTAGCTTCTTCTTCTCCAAGTTCTTCTCTTTCGAAAGTGAACTTAAATTCCGGATTAAGTAATTGTTCCGGAGCATTTTCTATAATTAGATCTAATATAGTTTCTGCGTCTTCGGTGCAGTATTTGCGCGCTTTGTCGAAGTTTCCGGAAGCTATTTCTTTGCAAAAAGATTCGGCAACTGTTCTCGGACTATCGTTCGAGCAGGCAAGTATTAGTAAGGGCAAACATAAAATCAGTAAGTATTTCTTCATCTTTTTTTATTTTTCGTTTTCGATCGCCAAAGTTAAGAATAAATTTTAAGATCTTTTATCTCCGGCAATAAATGAAGGTATAACTCGTTTTATCTTAGAATGATATTTCATGCTTATGTTAAAGAAACTGTTATTTATATTCATTGTCGTATTTGTTTTTTCTTCTTGCAATAAAAGGACGGTATATGGCGAAGTTCCGGCAGAATGGGAGATAATTCGTTTTGATAAAGTCTTGTACGAATACTTAACAAATGCTGAATCTTCGGACAAAGATTTGGAAAAGTATAGTGATTTCCTCGATGAATTCGGCCGAAATGTTATAAAGATAGGCGGAGTCGATTCGCTTGGGTTTTACGAACGACTTAGAAATTACTTTTCCGAGCCTACGTTGATGCGTCTTTATGCCGACCAGCAGTTAGTTTTTTCGGAAACAGAAGATTTGAATCGCGAGTTGGCGCATGGTATGACTACTTTATTAAATGCTTTTCCGGAAATAGACAAACCTCAGATTTATATGCACGTATCCGGTTTGGAACAGAATGTGATTCTTACGGACGGGATTGTATCTTTATCGTCGGATAAGTATTTAGGAGAAGATTATCCTTTGTATACTTATTTTTTTGAAGATTATAGACGGGCATTAATGTCGCCCGATCGTGTGGCTCCCGACTATTTGTTGGGTTTTATGATGGCTAATTTTCCTTTTAAGGGAAGACAAGATGTGTTGCTTGATAGAATGATTTATGAAGGAAAGTTGCGTTATCTTCTTTCCTGCTTAATTCCGGCGAGAGAAAACTGGGAATTTGTCGGTTATACAAAAGATCAATATGATTGGTGTTCTCGAAACGAACAGAATATTTGGAAACAAATATTGGAGAATAAACACTTGTTCGAGCCCAATTATGTTGTAACCGATAAGTATATTCGAGAAGCTCCTTATACATCTTCTTTGCCGATTGAGTCGCCGGGTAGGGTAGGAATTTGGATTGGTTTTAGGATTGTTGATTCTTATATGAAGAATCATCCAAGAACAACGCTTTCCGAACTAATAGATTTGACCGATTATCAGAAACTTTTGCAAGATTCAAAATATAAACCCTGAGATTTTCTCTCAGGGTTTTCTGTGTTTAAAGTCCGAATGTTTCTTTTACTTTCTCTACGTAGTCTAATTTTTCCCAAGTGAAAAGTTCTACCTCTATTTTCTTGTATGGTTCGTCGTTGTAACGAGAATGAAATTCCTTAGTTATTACTTTAGGTTCTCTTCCCATATGTCCGTACGACGCAGTTTCGAAATAAATTGGGTTACGAAGTTTAAGACGAGTTTCGATTGATTTGGGACGCATGTCGAATAATTCGGTTACTTTGTCGGCAATCTCTCCATCCGTTAGCGAAACATGGCTTCTTCCGTAAGTATTAATAAATATATTCATCGGTTTAGCCACTCCAATCGCGTAAGCTACTTGTACTAATATTTCGTCTGCTACTCCGGCTGCTACTAAGTTCTTTGCGATGTGGCGGGCAGCATAAGCCGCAGATCGGTCAACTTTCGATGGATCTTTTCCGGAAAAAGCTCCGCCTCCGTGAGCTCCTTTGCCTCCATAGGTATCAACAATTATTTTTCTTCCCGTAAGTCCTGTATCTCCATGAGGACCTCCAATTACAAATTTGCCGGTAGGATTGACATGATAGGTTATTTCATTGTTGAACAAGGCTTGTACATTAGCCGGATATTTTGATATAACACGAGGAATCAGGATTTCTTTCATATCTTCTGCAATTTTAGTTTGCATAGCTTCGTCGTTTCCTACAATAAATTCGTCGTGTTGAGTGGATATAACTATCGTATCTATTCTTTCCGGGATGCCAGTTTCACTATATTGAATCGTAACTTGTGATTTAGCATCGGGACGTAAGTAAGGCATTAGGTGCAACTCATGCTTGCGGATGTTGGCAAGTTCAATTAATAAACTATGAGAAAGGTCTAAAGCGAGCGGCATATAGTTATTTGTTTCGTTAGTTGCATAACCAAACATCATTCCTTGATCTCCTGCTCCCTGATTAAGAGGATCTTCTCTTTCAACTCCTCGATTAATATCGCCCGATTGTTCGTGTATTGCACTGAAAATACCGCAAGAATCAGCGTCGAACTGGTATTCGCTTTTGGTATATCCAATGTGTTTGATAACCTTACGCGTAACTTCGGGTATATCTACATATGTTTTTGACTTAACTTCTCCTGCTAAAACAACTTGTCCGGTTGTAACTAAGGTTTCGCAAGCTACTTTTGAGGTCGAGTCGTAGGCTAAAAATTGGTCGAGTAAAGCATCTGATATTTGATCGGCGACTTTATCCGGATGTCCTTCTGATACAGATTCGGACGTAAATAAATAACTCATGATGATATAATAAAATTTAAAAATAAAAATCCGATATATTTCATACCGGAAATAGGGAAGGGTTTGTTTTAGCATTTTTTTTTGTGGTTGCAATCAGTACAAATCCTTCCACATTTCCTTTACGGCGCAAAGGTACAAAATAATCTGATACGATACAATTTATGGATACTTATTTCGAGTTATTAAGTCTGTCGGAAATAATCGTGTATAACTGGGGCCGGGTTTTATTATAAGTCGATCCAAAAGATAGTATCTTTTTAAACTTTTCTGTACAGAAAATAAATATTATCTGTACAGAAAATATACTAAGTTATAGTATGTTTTTATAGATGTGTGAGTCTGTAGTATGGAAGTTGAACTACAAATCGATTGTGGTTTCGGGATTTATTTCAATATTTCTTGTAGCGGGATCATGACAAAGGGGCGTTCTTTGTACAAGGGATGGGGGATTTCCAAACGGTCGGATTTATAACTTATATCGCCGTAAAGTATAATGTCGATGTCGATTATCCGGTCTTGGTAAGTAGAGTTTGTCGATTTGCTTGTTCGTCCCATCTCGATTTCGATTTCTTGGGTTTTGTTGAGCAATTCTTCGGGAGATAATTCTGTTTGTACCTCAAGAGCCATGTTACAAAAAGAGTTATTTGATTCGTATCCCCAAGGTTCCGACTCGACGATAGAAGAAATAGCCGAAAGATTTCCTATTCTTTCGGCTATTAGTTCTTTTGCTATCGACAGGTTTAGGTATTTGTCTCCTAAATTTGTACCTAATGCCAAATAGACTGTTATCATAATATTAGCATAGCATCGCCGTAATCGCCAAATTTATAACCTTCTTTTATGGCGGTTTTGTATACATCCATGATCAAGTCATAGCCTCCGAATGCAGCGGTTTGCATCAACATGGTCGAAACCGGCAAATGAAAGTTGGTAACTAAGCTTGTAGGAACAGAAAAGTCATAAGGCGGGAAAATGAATTTATTTGTCCATCCTTCAAACTCCTTTAAGTGTCCGGTCGAAGTAACCGTGCTTTCTAAGGCGCGAGTAACAGAAGTTCCGACAGCACATATTTGTTTCATGTTGTCTTTAGCTTTGTTTACTATATCCACAGCCTCTTTGTTGATGAATATTTGTTCGGAATCCATCTTATGTTTTGTTAGATCTTCGACGTCTATATCGCGAAAGTTGCCAAGCCCGGAGTGTATTGTTACATAAGAAAATTCACAACCTTTGATCTCCATCCTTTTTAATAAATTTTTACTGAAGTGCATTCCGGCAGCCGGAGCTATAACTGCTCCTTCATGACGCGCAAAGATTGTTTGGTATCGCTCTGCATCTTCTGCAGTTGATGCTCTTTTTATGTAACTTGGTAGTGGCATGTGCCCTAAAGCATAAAGGTTTTTCTTAAACTCGTCGTGAGGACCGTCGTAAAGAAAGCGTAATGTTCGTCCGCGCGAAGTAGTATTGTCGATAACTTCTGCTACCATTGAGTCATCTTCTCCGAAATAAAGTTTATTTCCTATACGAATCTTTCTTGCCGGATCAACTAAAACGTCCCAAAGACGCATTTCTTGATTGAGTTCCCGAAGTAAAAATACTTCGATTTGCGCACCTGTTTTTTCTTTATTACCATAAAGACGGGCAGGAAATACTAAAGAATCGTTGAAAATAAAAACATCTTTGTCTCCAAAATAATCCAGGATGTCTCTGAATACCTTATGCTCTACCTCTCCTGTTTTACGATGTACAACCATTAACTTTGATTCATCTCGATTAGGAGCCGGATACTGAGCAATTAATTCAGTAGGTAAATTGAATTTGAATTGTGATAGTTTCATTTAATTATATTACTTTTAATAAATCTTCGATTTCATCAATGGTTTTACATTGATCGAGGGTAATTGCGCCAATTCTTGTTCGTTGTAATTGAATTAAGTGCGCCCCAGTATTCATAGCTTTTCCGATGTCGCGAGCCAAAGCTCTTATATAAGTTCCTTTGCTGCACACGATTCGTATCTTTATTTCGTCTTTTTCATAAGACAATAATTCGATTTCATCAATAACTAATGTCTTGGGTTTTAGTTCAACTTCGATGCCTTTACGCGCAAACTCGTAGGCTTTGTTCCCATTTATTTTGCAAGCAGAGTAGGTAGGTGGCACTTGTTCTATTTTCCCGAGAAAATTGGGCAAAGTTTCTTCTACCAATTGTTGTGTGATGTGATCGATATTATATTCGTTGTCTATTTCGGTTTCCAAATCAAACGATGGAGTAGTAGCTCCCAATCGTAAGGTTGCTACATATTCTTTGGTTTGATACTGAAATTCTTCTATTCGTTTTGTCGCTTTTCCTGTACAAATAATCATTACTCCGGTCGCCAAAGGATCGAGAGTTCCGGCATGTCCTACCTTTATTTTTTTTACATTTAAGAATCGGGAGATTTTGTATCTTATTCTGTTTACAAGATCAAACGATGTCCAATTCAGCGGCTTGTCGAAATATAAAATCTCTCCTTTTTGAAAATCCATATTATCCGATAAAGTGGGTGATGATTATTATTATTCCAACAATAACACAGTAATAGGCAAAGTAAATTAACTTACCTTTCTTAACGATATTGAGCATCCATTTGCAAGCTATAGCGCCGGAAATAAATGCTGCAACAAATCCTACGGCCAAAGAGATAGTAGAAATTCCCGATTTTTCGGGAGAAAATCCTCCTTTCATCAAATCTAAAAGGGCTTCTCCTAAAATAGGAACGATAACCATTAAGAAAGAAAATTGGGCAATCTTTTCTTTTTTTATTCCTAATAACAATCCGGTTGAGATTGTTGTACCAGAACGTGACAAGCCAGGTACTACGGCAATGGCTTGTGTAAGCCCAATGATGAGTGCATCTTTAAATGTTATGCTCTCTTTTATTCTGGGTTTTGCATAATAAGAGAACGATAATAATGCAGCTGTTAGTAGAAGCATACACCCAACAATAAGTAATCCGCTTCCAAAGATTTCTTCTACGTAATCTTTAAAGAATAAACCTACGATAGCAATAGGGATCATTGATACGATAAGTTTGGTAATGTACTGCGTTTCGTTGTTCCACTTGAATTTAAATAAGCCTTCGAAAAGCTGGATGATCTCTTTCCATAGTACAAAGATTGTACTTAAGACGGTTGCTGCATGAACCGCAATCGTAAATGTTAGGTTTTCTTCTCCTTCAATATTAAATAAAGCAGAAAAAATAGCAAGATGACCACTGCTACTGATGGGCAAATATTCAGTTAGTCCTTGGATAATTCCCAGGATGAGAGCTTGTAACCAATCCATTCTTTTTTATTTGTCTTGCTTGTTATCTTTACTTTTTTTGAGAATGGCAAATATCACCAAAGAAAAGCCAATCATAGTAACGATAGGAGCTATTACTATGCGCTGAGTATCAAATATTGCTGGATTATATCCTGTTTCTTCTGTCGTTTTTGCGCCTGTCATCAATGCAAATCCGATTACAATAATAAGAAGAGCTATGCCTAATATTATAAAGTTTATTTTCCCAAATGCAAATTGTTTTTTATTCATATTCATTAGTTGTAAATTATATGTAATATAAATCGTTACTCCTCATCCGGAGGTATTTGTTTACTGCAAAATAGCTGGCTACAATCGGGATGATTATACCTAATATAAGCATAGATATACCGGTAATTGCGGCACTAACTAAATCAACATTGCCTGTTGTAGATAAATAATTGAGGAATATATATATGAGACCCATGCCGATAAAAGCGGCAATAATCCCCATTATTATATTTGTTCTGAGAAACGGACCACGAATAAAGCTGTTTTTGGCTCCAACTAATTTCATTGTGTGTATTAAAAAACGTTTAGAATAAATCATTAGCCTTATTGTATTGTTTATTAATGCAAATGAAATAATTAAAAGTAATATGGAAAAGCTGAATAATATAAAACTTACTTTCTTTATATTCTCGTTAAGAAATTGAGTTAATTCTTTTTCGTATTCGATTGATTTGATGTTGTTTGATAAAGACGACAACTCAAGCTCAATCATCGATAAACTATCAATGTCGGAATATTCGGCATTAAGGTTAATTACGATAGAAGCAGGGAAAGGATTGTATCCCGAAATATCAGTCGGGTTGATTCCTAAGTCTTTTTCCATGAAAAGCAAAGCGTCTTCTTTGGAAATATATTGAGTTGTTTTCGTATAACGGGCTTTATTTAACTGATTTTGAAATTCTAAAATTTCGGAATTGCTCATCTCATCATTCAAGTAGACTTCTACGGCGAGAGATTCTTTGTATTCGGTAGAGAGGTTGTTTGCTAAAAGTACCAATAAAATGATCAGTCCCAATAATGTAAGCACCAAAGATATGCTGATTGTCGCAATTACTTTTGAATTAATAAAACGAGCTGGTTTAATTTGTCTGCTTTTCATTTTGATACAATACCCCAAATTTGTTGCAAAAGTAATAAAAATATTATAGTTAATCCCTTTTTGTAGAATAATTTTGTTCTTTTATGCAAAGGATTCGACTTATACCGGCTCTCCGAATAAGGTGGCCGAGCTGGCTTTTACTATCTTTGTTTTCACTATGTCGCCGACGCGGTGATTTTCTTTGTCGAATATAACCACTTTGTTTTGAGGAGTTCTCCCGAATAATTGTTTGTTGGAACGTTTGGAGTATCCTTCTACAAGAACTTCTACTGTTTTGCCAATGTCTTCTTTGTTTCGGATCAAAGATAATTCTAATTGAAGGGCGATTATTTCTTCCAAACGACGAACTTTTACTTCTTCCGGCACATCATCCGGTATGTGTTTAGATGCATATGTTCCCGGACGCTCGGAGTATTTGAACATAAATGCCGAATCGAAACCTACTTCTTTCATTAAAGATAGTGTCTCTTGGTGGTCTTCTTCTGTTTCGGAAGAAAATCCACAAAATATATCGGTCGAAATACTTGCGTTGGGTAGTATCTTACGAATTGCTGCAATTCTTTCCAAGTACCACTCTCTGGTATATTTTCGATTCATTACTTTTAATATACGGCTACTTCCGGATTGAACTGGTAAATGAATCTGATCACAAATGTTATTATACTTGGAAATTACGTATAAGGTTTCGTCACTCATATCTTTCGGATGAGAAGTAGTAAAACGAATCCGCATTTCCGGAGCTTCTTTGGCTACTAATTCTAATAAAAGCGAAAAATTAATGTCGCCATATTGGTACGAGTTGACGTTTTGTCCTAAAAGTGTAGCTTCTTTAAATCCTTGTTCTCTTAATTCTCTTAGTTCGTTTAGAATACTTTCCGGCTCACGACTCCTTTCTCTTCCTCGAGTATAAGGAACAATGCAATAAGTACAGAAGTTATTACAACCCCGCATAATTGAAATAAATCCGGATATTTTAACTCCGGATAATTTTAAAGGAATAACATCTTTGTATGTTTCTGTAGTAGATAGCTCAACATTAATTGCTTTTTCTCCACTTTCTACCGAAGCAATTAAATGAGGTAAGTCTAAATAAGAATCAGGTCCTACAACTAAATCAACTCCTTGATTCTTTATCAGATCTTCTTTTACTCGTTCGGCCATGCAACCTACGACGCCTACGATTAAGTTTTTATTTTTCTTCTTCTTCAAAGACTGAAAGTACTGAAGTCGTGATAATACTTTTTGTTCCGCATTGTCTCTTATCGAGCAAGTATTAACTAAAATCAGATCACTTTCTTCGATGTTTTCGGTTATCTCAAAGCCATCCATTTTCAAAATAGAGGCGATAACTTCGCTGTCGGCAAAGTTCATCTGGCAACCATAGGTCTCTATAAATAATCTTTTATTCTTATTTGGCTCGTTTTTATCCATTAGTTGTTATTGTTATTAACTTAATTTAACTGCGATTTTTATGTTTTGAGGTGAAATTATTTGGAGGTATTAAAAAAGTATGTATATTTGCAGGTGAAAAACGTAAAATTTTTTCATAGTTAAGGTTTTGGTTAAATGGGTTAGGGGCAACTGTGAAGGTGTCCCTAATATTTTTTAAATCATTTATTTGCTTAATATTCATATTATCCCTACTTTTGGGACTACAAAAATACAATAAATTTATGAAAGATATTGCGGATTATATTCCTTTATTCCTTATTATTGGTTCTATTATCCTTTCTTTCTTTCAAGGGAAAAAGAAGAAAGAGAAGGATAAGTTGCCTCAAGAGCAGCCAATTCCTTATCCGGATGTTGAAATAGAGGAAGATATGTATATTCCGGAAGCGATTGTTGTTGAACCTTTAGTAGATAAATTGCCGAAAAAAGAAACAACTTCCAAAACAACATCTCAACGAGTAGATCGAAAAAAACGGCAACATTCAGCAATTTCTGAAGATGATTCTTCTGTAGATTTGGATTTTTCGGGTATAGACGAATTAAAAAAAGCGATTATTTACTCCGAGATTATCAACAGAAAGGAGTATTGATCCCGAATCGTTTTTTTTCTTTATATAAAATGGGAGCTATCTGACAAACAGTAGCTCCCATTTCTATAGAATTATATAATTTCGTTTTAATATCCGCGAATAGCTTTGATTCCCGGAAGCTCTTTTCCTTCGATAAACTCAAGTAAAGCTCCTCCTCCGGTAGAGACATAAGACATTTTATCAGCAATATCAAATTTATTTACACAAGCAACCGAGTCACCTCCTCCTACAAGAGAGAATGCTCCCTTTTCTGTTGCTCTCACAATAGCCATTCCTACTGCTCTAGAACCATTAGAAAAATTATCAAATTCAAATACACCTGTAGGACCATTCCAAAGAATAGTTTTAGAAGCTTCTATAACTTCGGCAAATTTCTTTTCTGTTTCTGGTCCAATATCCATACCTTCCCATCCATCTGGAATTTGATTTACGGGAACAACTTTTATGTTTGCATCATTGCTGAATTTATCTCCAATTCTGCAATCAACGGCCAAGATCAAGTTTACGTTATTGTCTTTTGCTTTTTGCAATAAACTTAGGGCTAAATCTAGTTTGTCTAACTCGCAAATAGAGTCTCCGACCGTACCGCCAAGAGCTTTTACGAAGGTATAAGTCATACCACCTGCAACGATTAAGTTGTCTACTTTGGTTAAAAGATTTTCGATAATGTCGATTTTTGACGAAACCTTAGATCCTCCCATAATAGCAGTGAACGGACGTACCGTATTTTTTAGCACTTTTTCTACTGCATCAATTTCGTTTTGCATTAAATAACCGAATAATTTATGGCTTTCGTCGAAAAAATCGGCAATGATAGCTGTAGAAGCATGAGCACGGTGTGCTGTTCCAAAAGCATCATTCACATATACCGTAGCATAAGATGCCAATTGTTTAGCCATTTCTTTTTGTTCGGCTTTTACTGTTTTTTTAGCTGCTGCTTTTTCTTCGTCGGTTACATCTTCTGCTAATCCTCTTGGTTTGCCTTCTTCTGCGGCATAGAAACGAAGATTTTCCAATAATAAAACTTGTCCCGGTTGAAGTGATGCTGATTTTTCGATCGCTTGTTGTCCTAAACAATCGTCAGCGAAATCAACATGAGTACCAAGAAGCTCAGAAACTCTCGGTAAAATATGTTGAAGTGAAAATTTTGCATCTACACCTTTCGGACGTCCTAAATGAGATCCGATAATAAGACTTCCTCCGTCTGCAATAATCTTTTTTAATGTAGGAATTGCAGCCCTAATTCGGGTGTCGTCTGTAATGTTAAATTTTTCATCTAAAGGTACGTTGAAATCAACGCGCACAAATGCTTTTTGCCCAGCAAAGTTGAAGTTGTCCATTGTTTGCATAAAATACTAAATTTTTAAGCATAGTGCCGACTGAACGACACTATGCACCTTATTAAACTGTTATAAATATCCTACTAAATTCGAACTTTGTTCGAATGTTTATTTTATTACTTATGAGCTTGTTCAAAGTCTTGCATACATTTTACAAGAGCTTCTATTGATTCTTTCGGTAATGCATTGTAAGTAGATGCTCTAAATCCACCAACCGAACGGTGTCCTTTGATTCCTACCATACCTCTTTCTGTTGCATAAGTAAAGAAATCTGCTTCTAAATGTTTGTATTCTTCTTTCATGACGAAGCATATATTCATCAAAGAACGGTCTTCTTTTGCAGCAGTTCCTTCGAATAGTGAGTTTCTATCTATTTCATTGTATAGAACTTCTGCTTTTTCTACATTCATTTTATACATTACTTCCAATCCACCAATGCTTTTAATCCATTTTAAAGTTTGCAAAGCTGCATAAATAGGTACTACAGGTGGTGTATTAAACATGGATCCGTCTTTGATGTGAGTGCGATAATCCAACATAGTTGGAATAGAACGGCTCACTTTTCCTAGTATTTCATCTTTAATAATAACAAATGAAACGCCCGAAGGAGCCAAGTTTTTCTGAGCACCTCCATATATCATTCCGTATTTTTTAACGTCAATTGGACGGGAAAAAATATCAGAAGACATGTCGGCTACTAAAGTAACCGGCGAATCAATATCTGTATGAATTTCGGTTCCGTAAATTGTATTGTTCGTAGTTATATGGAAATAATCTGCATCTGTTGGTATTATGTAGTCTTTGGGTATGTATGAATAGTTTGCATCTTTAGAAGAAGCGACCTCAATTACTTCACCAAAGAACTTAGCTTCTTTTAATGCTTTGTTTGCCCAAACACCGGTATTTAGATAAGCTGCTTTCTTTTCGAGCAAGTTATACGGAATCATGCAGAACTCGAGGCTTGCACCTCCTCCTAAAAATAGTACAGAATAGCCTTCCGGGATGTTTAATAATTCCTTAAATAAAGCAACAGCTTCGTCCATTACTGCTTGAAAGTCTTTGGATCGGTGGCTTATTTCCATAATTGATAAACCGATTCCGTTGAAATCAAGGATAGCTTTTGCTGTGTTGTCAATCGTTTCTTTTGGCAGGATTGACGGGCCTGCATTAAAATTATACTTCTTCATACTAAAATATATTGAGGTAAACAATGAATTATTCAGTTGCGAAGTTACGAAATTATTTAATTAGTATGCTTTGTTTTTTATTATTTATTGAAATTTTATTTGATAGCCTGTAATAAACTTGCAGCTCCAATCATTGCGGCTTCTTCTGTAGATTCACTAACAATAAGTTGTATCGTTTCGGGAAGTGAAGATCTTAAAGTTTGGGTGAATAGTTTTTCTGCTTTACAAATACTTCCTCCAATAATTATTGCATCGGCGCGAAACTCTGTGGCAAGAGGAGTCAAGAAATCGTCTAAGGTTTCGCCAAACTCGGTAAAAAGATTTCGTATATGAGCATCTTCCTCATAACGATCAACTAGATTTTTGACACCTTCGATTTCTTCTCCGGTAACTTCTTTGTGTTTTTTGATAAACCACTGAGACGAAATGAAGTCTTCTGCCTTACCTCCTCGATAAGGAGAACACCAAAGATTGGCATCTTGTGATTCATTTTCGGTAAAAAAAGCAGATCCAAAACCTGTCCCAAGCGTAATGCCGACTGCTTCTTTGATATTTTTTTTCGTATTTTTTAGTACTTCTCCTAATAAAAAACTTTCGGCGTCATTTTTAAACTTGATCCGGCTGCCTCGAAAATCGGTTCGAATAGCTAATTTCTCACAAATATTCTGTACATAAAGTGATTTGAATTTATGATCCATCAAACTAATTCCTAACGAATAATTGAAAGGTCCCGGAATAGCTAAGCCTATTCCCTTGATGTCTTCTTTATGAATGCCCGATTCTATTGCTTTTTGTACGGATGTATTGATTGCTTCTGCCCAAGCATTTAATATAGTGTCGGCATCGGAGTCGTTTTTGACCGGGATGTATGTTTTTGTTTCTTTAATTATTTGGAAATCGGTAATATTAACAACCGCAGCTTCGATATGTCCGCCTCCTATATCTGCGCCGACAGAGTATTTTTTCTTCATGTTAGTAAATCGTATTCGTTTCTTTTTATGTATATATTTAATTGTACTTTTTTCTTTCTTTCCAAAGATTTTTCATGTGCTCAGCAGTTTTGCTTTCTTGTGCATTTTTTTGTGGGTGCCAAAACTGACTATCCCTAATTTCTTTCGGAAGAAAGTCTTGTTCTACGAAATTATTCTCAAAGTCGTGGGCATACTTATAGTCTTTCCCGTAATCTAAGTCTTTCAAAAGTTTGGTTGGCGAATTACGTAAGTGTAAAGGTACTGGTAAATTGCCCGATTTTTCTACTTCGGCTATTGCATTGTTTATTCCCATATAGGCCGAATTACTTTTCGGAGAGCACGCCAGATAAACAGTTGCTTCGGCTAAGATAATTCTTCCTTCCGGCCAACCGATTTTAGTTAGCGCATCAAAACAAGTATTTGCTAAAAGTAAAGCATTGGGATTGGCCAAGCCTATGTCTTCTGCCGCCGAAATAACTAATCTTCTGGCAATAAACTTAGGATCTTCTCCTCCATTTACCATTCTGGCCAGCCAATAAAGTGCTCCATCCGGATCACTTCCTCGTATTGATTTGATAAAAGCAGAAATTATATCGTAATGAATTTCACCATCTTTGTCGTAAGCTGATGGGTTTTCTTGTAGCCGTTCGGTAACTATTTCGTCCGTAATAATAATATTTTCGTTGTCATCTGCTTCGATAACTAACTCCAAAATGTTTAATAACTTGCGTGCATCACCACCAGCAAAGCGTAGAAGTGATTTGCTTTCTTTTATCGTAATGTTCTTTTTCTTGAATTCAATATCGTTATTTATTACCCGATTTATCAAAGATAATAGATCTTTATCTTCGAGAGGTTTGAGAACATATACTTGACAACGGGAGAGTAGGGGGCGTATTACTTCGAAAGAAGGGTTTTCTGTTGTTGCTCCGATTAAATTAATCGTCCCGTTTTCTACGGCTCCTAAAAGAGAATCTTGTTGCGATTTGCTAAAACGGTGTATCTCATCGATAAAAAGAATAGGACGTTGGCTGCTGAAGAAATGATTACTTTTGGCTTTTTCTATTACTTCTCGAACGTCTTTTACGCCCGAGTTGACAGCACTTAGTGTATAAAACGGAATATCTAATTGTTTAGATATAATACGAGCCAAAGTAGTTTTGCCAACTCCAGGCGGTCCCCAAAGAATAAATGAGGGAACATGCCCTCCATCAATCATCTTTCGGAGCACACTTCCTTGACCAACTAAGTGTTTTTGTCCAACATAGTCATCCAAGTTTTGAGGTCGCATTCTTTCTGCGAGCGGACGCTGCATCGTTTTTCTTGTTTTATTCGAAGACAAAGATACTCTTTTTTTCTAAATGAAATCGACAATTCATTCATAACAAAGTATCTCTCCGGAAGGAATAAATCGAGATTCAGATTTGTTCTTTTTATCTTTGAAAAAGTTTTACTACAACTTTGCCCAAGTTTTACTATAACTTCGCTCAAGTTTTACTATAACTTTGTCCAAGTTATAGTATCTTTTTTTTATTGCGAAATGATAAAATACAACCTTGTCCTATTATTCCTAAAAAGTCTTAATCCCTTAAAAAAAGTTATAAGGCAATATGTTTTGCAACAGCTTTTCTTTTGGCAAGCCTTTTTTTAATAAAATAATTATTACATTTGTCCCTACGTTAAATATATAAACAAATATACGTTAAATATTAATATCATGACAGTAAAAGAATTGAAAGCAGCGTATGCTGAAGCCTATGGCAAACAACCGGAAGCTATCTATTTCTCTCCGGGACGAGTTAACTTGATCGGTGAACACACAGACTATAACGGAGGATTCGTATTTCCTTGTGCTCTTAGTTTTGGAACTTATCTGTTGTTAAGCAAGAACAATGAGAAAAAGATGAATTTCCGTTCCTTGAATCAACCGGAAGTGACTTCGATTACATTGGATAAGCTAACAGAACGTTTGGATAAATCGTGGGTAAACTATCCTCTTGGCGTAATGGCTCAGTATGTAAAGAGAGGAGTTGATTTCAAAGATGGATACGATATCCTTATTTGGGGAAATGTTCCTAATGGAGCTGGACTCTCTTCATCTGCTGCTTTGGAGGTAGTTACAGCATATGCTTTAAATGATCAACTAGGAACTGGTTACGATCGTACTGAGTTAGCAAAAATTGGTCAAAAAGCTGAGCACGAGTTTGCCTTAGTTAATTGCGGAATTATGGATCAATTTGCTTCAGCTCATGGTAAAGCAAACAGAGCAATCTTTTTGAATTGCGACACTTTAAGCTTCGAACTTGTTCCGGTCGAATTAGAAGGCGTTAAAGTATTAATATCTAATACTCATAGTCCTCATAAATTAGATTCAGGTGCTTATAATGATCGAGTAGCTCAGTGTCAATTAGCAGTAAAACAATTGCAAACTGTGAAACCGGAGTTGAAAAATTTGGCCGAACTTACAGAAGAAGAATTTAATAAAATACAAAGTGCTATCACAGATCCTGTAGCAAACAAACGCGCTCGCCACGTTGTTGGCGAAGTTCAACGTACAGTTGATGCGGTAGAAGCTTTGAAAGCGGGAGATTTAGAGAAATTTGGAAAATTAATGAATGCTTCTCATGTATCTCTTCGCGATGATTATGAAGTAACAGGCCTTCAGTTGGATACAATGGCAGAAGAAGCTTGGAAAATTCCAGGAGTAATCGGTTCACGTATGACTGGTGGTGGCTTCGGAGGATGCACTGTTTCTTTGGTAAAAGACGAATCAATTGATCAATTCATCAAAGAAGTTGGGGCAGCTTATAAAGCAAAAACGGGTCTTGATCCTGAGTTTTATATCGCAGAGATTGGTGATGGCGCAAAGAAAGTTGAAGAATAAGACCGACTACAACAAGTAGATGATATAAAGAAAAAACTACCTGCATTGTTGCAGGTAGTTTTTTTATGCACTTCTAATCGCTTTTTGCTATCTTTTAGTCATCCGTCTTACTTCTTCATTAAAAGATGACTCCATTAATAATTGTTCTATGGTAAGATGCATGCGATAACGCCAATAATGACGCGGGTTGGATGGAACATTAATACGTTCTTCTTCTACGTTTACACTACGCAACCGGTCATCTATCGAAAGCCAATCTTGAAAAGGTATAATACAGAAGATAGAGTTCGACTGTAAGTGGTTCTCTAAGATTTGGCGGCAAATATCAGTTGTACAATCTATCGGGGCAAGTCCTTCTCGCATCAATACCTGGTTGTAGTAACGTTGTGTTTTTTCTTGGTCTTCTTTCCACCAACCTCTAATAGTAGACATGTCATGTGTTGAGGTTGTACAGACCGACAAATAGGGAAGAGTAGATAATTTTGCAAACTCGACGTGTGGAGATTTAGGCATTCTTTCTATCTCAAGACTAAGTATTTGTAAACAATTCATTACTTCCGGAACAGAAGATGGTATCATTCCCAAATCTTCTCCGCAAGCAAGCATCGATGTACTATTAATAAGTGGTCGTAGTTTCTTTAATGCTTGTTCTTTCCAAAAATCATTTTGCCGATTGTAATAGTAATCCCAATACAGAAAATCAAAAGCATTTCGGTCTTGTATTACCAGATCTTTATAAATGTATGTGTGATTGGCCGATATTCTCGGATGATAATAATTCTTCTTTTCCTTATCTTCTATGAAAAGTATCTCGCCACATAGGGTCTTTAATCCCTTACTTATTACTTGACTTTTCGTATCTTTTTCGCGAAAATAGTTCTCTATTTTTCTCTGAGAATTGAATTTCTCCTTCAAAACAAACGTCGAAGCATCTTTTCTATCAAGATAAGTTTGTTTTACTTCGGTAGTATATTCGTCGAAAATAGCTGATAAATGGTCTTCCCGAACACTGGCTTCGCACATGTCTTTCTGGAACTTCATTCCGGTTTGCTCTATTTCTTCTAAAGAGTAGGGGAGAGATGGGTAAAAATAACCCAATAGTCCTTCGGTTGATTCTTGTGGAATTTCCCAAATACGAAAGAATCCAAGAATATGATCAATTCTATAAGCGTCGAAATAGTGCGACATGTGAAAAAAACGTTTTTTCCACCACAGATAATTATCGTTTTCCATCGCTTCCCAATTATAAGTTGGGAAACCCCAGTTTTGTCCATTGACAGAAAAGTCGTCGGGCGGAGCTCCGGCTTGGTAATTCATGTTGAAGTATTGAGGTTCTATCCAAGCATCTACACTCATTTTATTTACACCAATAGGAATATCTCCTTTCAGTACTACTTCTTTGCTGTGGGCATAATCACGAACTTCGGAAAGTTGAAGATCAAGATGGTATTGAATAAAGTAATAAAATCCGATCTCTTTGTTTTTTTGAGCAATAAGCTTGTCGATTCCCCTTTTGTTATATGTTGCATATTCTCCCCAACTACTAAAATCGGCCGATTGATGAGCATCTCTTAGGTAAGAATAAGCAGCATAAGGAACCAACCAACTTTTGTTTTCTTTAAAGAAGAGCTTGAACTTTTTCGAATTAATGGTTGCTTCGCCTTCCTGTTCATATATTTCTTGAAGATATTTCCACTTTATTGTGCAAACCTGATCAAAGTCGATGGCCGGCAAGTTGTTCAATTCTTTTTGTTTATTACAATAAAATTGGGCAGATTGTTTGTCTTCTATCTTACCTACATAGTCTAACCGGAGGTAAAGAGGGTGAAGAGCGTAGATAGATATAGCATTATATGGATACGAATCCATCCAATTGCGGAGCATCGTTGTATCATTTATCGGAAGTATTTGGATGATTTTTTGTCCTGTATTGACAGCCCAATCAACCATTAGCATTAAATCGATAAAGTCTCCTATCCCAAAGCTATTGTTTGAGCGAAGAGAAAAAACAGGAATAGATATTCCGGCACATTTCCAAGCGAAACTTGTGCTGCGAAATTGTAATCCCGAAACAATATATGTTTCTTCTTTGAGCGAAGACAAGTCTAAGTGCCGGTTACTTCCTTCTTCCCATATCTGTTTATCACCATCAAATATGCAAAATTTGTATTCAACCGGATACTGAAGTTGGTCTCTTTCGAAACAAATCTCCCATTCCGGAGCATTAGTAGAAGTCAACCATTGCGGTTTTTCCCAATTACTCCAACAGTTTTGGTTGCCTAATAGAGCCAAACGTTGATTCTTTTCTAATCGAGGCGCCCATACTTTTATTATTGTGTCTCCTTTTTGGGGTTCGTTTATAGTAGAATGTGAAAATAAACTCTTGGTAAAGGCAGACGAATAGAAGTTTGTGTCGTGAGGTATTTCTTGCCAATGATCGAACAAAAAGTAAGAGTCGTTACCGGTTGTTTTGAAAGTGTGCTTTACTTTCGCCCATTCTTCGAAGATAATTTCGTCGTTGAATTTCAAGAAATAGCTATACTCGAACGTCTTTGTTTTATTAGGTAACTCAATTTCTACTTGCCATATACCATTGTTCTGGTAATTCATCAATACGGCTTTACCGGAACTTCCGCTACCTAATTCGGGTATTGAACCAACAACATACAAAGACTGTCCCCATAAAGTATGGAAATGAATATTAAAAGATACTTTCATGATTTACCAGACTCTGAACTTGATGATCTCAAATCCTTGTTCTTTGACGATTTTCATGATATACATCCCCGAAGGCAAGTCGATAAATAATGAAGTTTGTTGTGTTGTTGCCCAATCTCGAACAACCAATCGTCCCGAAATATCGTAAATAAACAGATCGGCTTGGTTGCAGTCTGCCAAATCGACAATCAAGTTGGTTCCTTTCTGAACCGGATTCGGATAAATAGAAGTAGTAGCGTCTGCAATTTTATCTATAGCGACATTGGTATTTATTATAACTTCTTCGGTATAAGAAATTGTTTCGTCGTTATAAACTATCTGAACGCCATACTTTATTTGATCGGCATTGTATGTTTGAGTAAATGTTGCGTTCGAAGTATTTAGTAAGAATTCGTCGTTTCGGTATATGTTATAGCTTTTTATAGCTTTATTTACATTTTCTGTTGTCCAAGATACGGTAACTCTCTTTTTGGTTTTATCGATCGAGTAGTTAATGTTTATCGCAACTTCGTCAACTATCATAAACTTAAACGATATTTTCTGGTCTTCTTCTGTTATATCTGTTATGGGTTTTCCTATTTTTCCACCGCTCCATGAGAAAGAAGCGGGAAGAGACTCGTCTGTAAATGCAGAACGAAGGCCTTTAAATGCACAACTTGCACTATTTATCAGTCCGTAATCATCAGGAACTCCTCCAAGAATTGGTACTTGTTTTTTAGATCCTGCGTTTACTGGGTACACTTTCTGAGGATGAGCGTTGTTAACTCTATTATAAGTTATATCGCTGGAAGTTACATTTACGTGATAAATAAGTAATCCGGTTCCGGGAATTTTGCTGTCATAACCAACTTTTTGTCTGTTTTCCAAAACAAAATACTCTTGTTTGTTATTTGTATTAATGATATAGGCAACCGGATTTGCTGCCGAGTTGAGCATACCGTTTATTTTGATCGGTTCATTTAACTCTATCGGATCAACCCATCCGAACTGTATTTTTTGATACATGTTTATGTGCGAAGGAGTAGCACCATCTCCGAGCCAACAACCATCTGCCATCAAATCCCAAGAACCAGTTCCTGTAAATTCGCCTCCGGTTTCTCCATTTGCATCATAAAAGTCGGGAGCTCCTAAAACATGACAAAGTTCGTGGCTTATAACTCCGATGCGTGTCATGTTATTTCCTGCCCCTCCTCTCAATTCCGGCGAGCAAGAATAAGTATTTAGTTTCTTTGTTCCGTATGTTTGTACGGGTGAAATGTTCCATTTGTGAGACCAAATATCATTTTCATCTCCGGAAGTTTCTTCTCCTCTTCCGGCAAAGATAAAATGAAATGTATCGATAAATCCATCATTGTCGTTATCAAAGTTGGCCGGATTGACATCTGCAAAAGCTTTTGCGGCAATTTCTTTTGCTAATCTGCCGCCATATATTTCTTCTTCGTTACCATAATAGTCATGATTGTTTGCGGTCGTGTATGGACCTACCACAGTTACCTCTAAAGTTAGTTTTCCGTAAGAGTTTTCGAAATAATAATCACGAACACTTCCTACTTGTCCGTCTTTATTATAACCAACTTGATTCATTAGTTGATCGAAGTCGTTTTGAGAGTAGATCATTGGTTTATCCGGAAATTGAACTAAAGCACAAATAGCTTTGGCGGTTCCTACTTTTGCTGTAACCGAGTTTTGGGGAATATCCGAATCGTTGTTTGAAGATGTTTGCTGTATTATTTCTTCTCCCATCTCTCTTATTTGCAGAAGAGTATTTCTTTGTTCTTTACTGTATCGGAGTTTTTTGGGTATTTCGTTTAGAAATGCTTTTACTTCATCCGATCGTTTGTCTATATTTTGAGCTTTGACTGATGATGGACGCATTTGTCCGTTTTCGTCTTGGATAGCATACACGATATATTTATTATCGTCGTACATTAATGTATATCCATCTTCCGATTCCATCCAATTAATACTTTCATCCCCTTTAAGAAATACGGTGATGTTTTCGCCATTGGGAAGAGTAATTGTTACGGGATAAGGTGTTGCCGGTACGGCATACGTATATTGGTTGAAACAAACAAATGTAAATGTAAATAAGATAAGAGTAAGTAACTGTTTCTTCATGATGATAGTGAAATTAATTAAGCTGCAAATTTAGTTTAATTTTTTTGATTGTTGGCTTGAGACGATAAACTTGCGGGACAAAACGGACAATTAATTAATGTTTTATAACAACCTTGCCTTCTTTTCCTGCTTTTATGTAATATATTCCTGCCTTAAACGAGGCGATATTAATAATAGTTTCGTCGCTTTTTACTATTTCTGATTGGATAAATCTTCCGTCCGACGAATATATACTGATTGTTGTGCCGCAAGTTATACCTTTTATGTGGATATAATCGCTTGTCGGGTTTGGGTATACTAATATCTTATCGGCGTTTGATACTTTTTCTATTTCATCTACAATAATAATT
>JAJDGO010000020.1 GCA_030265685.1 Bacteroidales bacterium OttesenSCG-928-M11 | reverse complement strand
AAGCTTGAAATCCTTTACTTATAACTTTTCCACTTTATACTTTCTACTTATTACTCGATAATTCCTTTTTCGCGAACGAGTTGTAGTAAGAGATCGTTTGCCGCTTCGTATTCGTTTGGGATTTTGCCATCTAAGATAGCTTCTTTGATAGCGCTTTTTAGTTCGCCAACGATACGGCTCGGGGGTAGGTTGAAACGACTCATGATTTCGCTACCATCTATCGGAGGTTGGAAGTTTCTAATGTGATCTTTTTCCTCAATCTCTTTTAACTTAGTACGTACGAGGGAAAAGTTTTGAAGATAACGCTTTACTTTTTCCGGATTCTTGGATGTAATGTCTGCTTCGCATAATAACATCAAATCATCAATATCATCACCTGCTTCGAAAAGTAGTCTGCGAACGGCCGAGTCGGTTACTTCGTCGTCGACTAAAGCTATGGGTCGCATGTGAAGTGATACCAGTTTTTCGACGTATTTCAAGGATGTTCCCAACGGCATCTTCATTCGATTGAATATTCTTTGTAGCATTTTCATCCCTACGTATTCGTGTGCGTGAAAAGTCCATCCGGTTTTTGGTTCGAAACGTTTTACTCTCGGCTTTCCAATGTCGTGAAATACGGCTGCCCATCGAAGCCATAAATTGTCTTTCGAATGACGGGCCAGATTGTCGAGTACTGCCATCGTATGGCCAAAGTTGTCTTTGTGTCCAATTCCCTCAATAGTTTCTATTCCTTTCAAGGCTACTAATTCCGGCAATATATAATTGAGCAGTCCGGTTCGGAAAAGCAAGTCGAAGCCGATAGAAGGCTTTGGTGAAAGGATGATTTTATTTAACTCGTCGAGTATTCTTTCTTTAGAAATAATGCTGATCCGGTCTTTGTTTCTTTCGATCGCATCAAATGTTTCCGATTCTATAAAAAAACCGAGTTGTGATGAAAAACGAATGGCGCGCATCATCCGTAAAGGATCGTCGCTGAAGGTAATGTCCGGGTCTAATGGGGTTTGAATACGACAGTCTTCAAGATCATACAATCCGTTAAACGGGTCGATAAGTTCTCCGAATCGTTTTTTGTTCAAGCAGATTGCCATTGCGTTGATCGTAAAGTCTCTTCGGTTCATATCATCTTCTAATGTTCCGTCTTCTACGATCGGATTGCGCGAGTCTCGACTGTAAGATTCTTTACGGGCTCCAACAAATTCGATCTCGTATTCTTTGTATTTTACTTGAGCTGTCCCGAAGTTTTTGAAGTAAGAGAACTTAGCTTTTTTGCCTAATTTTTCGCTTAAAGATTTGGCTAGTTCTATCCCGCTGCCTACACAAACAATATCTATGTCTTTAGATTCTCGTCGAAGGAATAAGTCGCGTACATATCCGCCTATCAGATAAGTATCGAAATTCAAAGAGTCGGCTACTTCGGAGATTGTATTGAAGATAGGGTCTTGTATCTTGTTTAATATGTATTGCTTGTTTGTCGTTTCCATTTTCAAGGGCACAAAGGTATAAAAAATATATGATTATTTAAGGTTTCGTTTGTGATATAAGGTGATATATAATTAAGGTGACTCAAGAACGAAGTCACCTTAATTTATCTTTATCTTAATGCTTATATTTAGAAGTCTTTGAATTGTGGATTGCGAACTTCTTTTATCGCCATACATTCTATTTCGATAAGCCATCCCGGACGACAAACAGGAGCTAATAAAATGACTTTAGGTATCGTAGGAAAATTGTTGGTAGTATATTCTTCTACAGTCTTATAGTCGGCTATATCTCGAATATAGATTAACAAGTGAGCCACATCTTTAAACGATGAGCCTGCTTCTTCTAACAAAATGCTAATGTTCTCAATCGTTCGTTCTATCTGTTTCTTTATATTTAGAGGATGAACGATCTCTCCTTTGTTGTTTATACTTGCCGTTCCGGCTATAAAGATGTGATCTCTATCGCCATAATGAATCGAAGTGCCTCTTTCGAAAGTAACGCCGTAATCGTGCGTGGGGTTAAGATGGGTGTATCCTTTTAGGAAAGTGATCTGCTCGGGTTTTATCCCGCGAATAGCATAAGCGTCCATCGTCATGATAACTCTTGGATAGATATATTTGCCTTCGATTCCGGTGCTTGTAATATAATGTGTATTCGGATTGAGCCTTTCTTCGTCAAAAAGTTCTTTACGAGCGATAACCATTCGTTGGTACTGTGTATCAACATTCTGAACAAATATCCAGGTGCGGATGCAATTCCCTTCGAGCGTGCATTGCGAATCTTCCAAACTCTTTATATAACTCGAAAATACTTTATGGGTTTGTTGATAAGAATCTCCGTTTGGTTCGTGTAGCTGGGTGTGAAATATATGAGAATAGTTTGGGCGAAGAGCAATAGTAGGGCCATCTTCTTCCTTTTCGACAGTAATATCCTCGACGGCATATGCCCAAAGTGCTACTTTGCTTCCGTTTAATACCGGTTGTTGAATAATAGAAACCGCTTCGTCTCCTTTTTGTTTTATCCAATCTTTTTGGTTTGCGGCATCCGTAACGAAGTAACGTTTCCAGACTAAAGAAGCTTTACTCATGAAAGGTTCTCTCATCCATCGTTTTAAGGCATCGTCTATTTCGTGGAATTGCATCCATGCTTCCATCCCGGAGTTAGATAACTCCAGGATGGCATGGTATTCGGTCGGCCCGTTTTCGGATTCGAATTGACTATATGTAACATTAACCGATAGATTCTCGTAAGAAATTCGGTTCAACTTCATTGCGCTGAGAATTTGAATGAAGTTTTAGAATTGAATGTATCTTCTTTTCTTAAGATAATACTTGGGAACTGAGGATGATTAATACTGTCGGGATAGTGTTGGGTTTCCAAACAAAAAGCCGATCGTTTAGGATAAGTATGCCCGTTCTTTCCTACAAAGCTGCCATCAAGATAGTTGCTTGTATAAAGTTGTACACCCGGTTGAGATGTGTACACTTCCATTTCGATGCCTGTTTTAGGAGAAACTGCTTTCGCTGCAAATACAACCTCTTTGCCTCCATTGTTGATATTGAAGTTGTGGTCGTATCCATTGCCATTAACTAACTGAATATGGTCATCGTTGATACGTTCTCCGATAGGATATAGTTTGCGGAAATCAAAAGGAGTTCCTTCTACTGCGATTGGTTCGTCGTAAGGTACGGCATCCGGAGTTGTTCCTAAAAAGTAATCAGCATTGATTTGTAATAATTGATCGCCGATACATGGGTCTCCTTCTCCTGCCAAGTTGAAATAAGAGTGGTTTGTTATATTAATAATTGTATCTTGGTCGGTTGTTGCCTTGTATTCTATATCGAACGAGTTATTATCAGAAAGGTGATAAATTACGGTTACTTCCAAATTACCCGGAAATCCTTCTTCTCCGTCTTTCGATAAATAGGTTAACTTAAGCGTTTGATCATCTACTTGTTCTGCATCCCAGACCACAGAGTTAAAGGCTTTCAATCCGCCATGCAAACTATTTGGTCCATTATTAACTGCTAATTGATATTGTTTGCCGTTAAGAGTAAATTGTCCTTTGGCAATACGGTTGGCTGTACGCCCGCAAATAGCTCCGAAATAAGGTTCTTGGTCGTTCATATAGTCTTCGATGTTGCTCTTTCCTAATACTACATCAACTAATTTGCCGTTTTTGTCCGGCACCATCAACGAGGCAACTTTCCCTCCGAAGTTAATTACCGTTGCTTCTAAGCCATTCTTATTTGTCAATACAAATAAATCTACTTGTTTTCCATCTACCGTTTTATGAAAATCAGCAGGTAGTAATCCGCTTAATGTCTTTGTTTCTTTCATGATTTATTATTATGATAAAAGTTATTCTGCGAACAAAATTAATAATAAAATCCGAAAATACTAAGAAACTACTTAAAAGATAAAACAGAATAATACTTGGGCAAAGTTATACTATGTCTTAGCTATTCCTTTTTCGTCGAAAAGCTTGTTTGTTTCTTCAAAAAGTAGTACCTTAGCGTGATTTTTTTAGACTCAAAGTATAAGTTAAACTAATATATATATAAATGACTGATAATCAAGATAGAATAATTCGAGTTGATATTGAAGAGCAGATGAAGTCAGCGTACATTGACTATTCGATGTCTGTTATTGTATCGCGAGCTTTACCAGATGTTCGCGATGGATTCAAACCTGTTCACAGAAGAGTATTATTCGGAATGAACGAATTAGGTAACTATTCGGATAAGCCTCACAAGAAATCGGCACGTATTGTAGGAGACGTATTAGGTAAATACCACCCTCATGGCGATAGCTCGGTATATTATGCTATGGTTCGTATGGGACAAGAGTGGGTTCAACGCTATATGTTGGTAGACGGACAAGGAAACTACGGATCAGTAGACGGAGATAGTCCAGCGGCAATGCGTTATACCGAAACACGTTTAAGCCGATTGGCAGAAGAAATGCTTCGCGATATTGATAAAGATACTATCGAGTTCCAGAAAAACTTTGACGATACGTTGGACGAACCTACCGTTTTGCCAACACGAGTTCCTAACTTATTAATAAACGGAGCATCAGGTATTGCCGTAGGTATGGCAACTAATATGCCTCCTCACAACTTAACGGAATGTATCGACGGGATAATTGCCTATATAAACGCTAACGGTGAAATAGATACCGAAGGTTTAATGGAATATATCAAAGCTCCCGACTTCCCTACAGGCGCAATTATCTACGGTTATCAAGGAGTAAAAGATGCTTTCGAAACTGGTCGCGGTCGTATTGTAATGCGAGGTAAAGCAGAAATAGAAGTAAAAGACAATCGAGAAAAAATTGTTATTACCGAAATACCGTATTTGGTCAACAAGGCCGACATGATTAAGCACATTGCAGACTTGGTCGGAGAAAAGAAAATAGAAGGAATCTCCAATGTTAACGACGAATCAGACCGAAGCGGAATGAGAATTGTAGTTGATGTAAAAAAAGATGCCAACGCAAACGTATTACTTAACAAGCTTTATAAAATGACTGCCTTGCAGTCGTCGTTCAATGTAAACAATATTGCCTTAGTTAATGGTCGCCCTCGTACACTTAATCTGAAAGATATGATTCACTATTTTGTGAATCACCGTATAGATGTAGTCACTCGCCGCACTCGCTTCGAATTAAGAAAAGCAGAAGAACGCGCACATATATTAGAAGGATTAATTATTGCATCGGATAATATCGACGAAGTAATAGCAATCATCAAAGCTTCCGAATCTCCGGCGAAAGCAATAGAACGTTTAATGGAACGCTTTGGCTTGTCGGAAATACAATCACGCGCAATTGTTGACATGAGATTGCGTCAGTTGACCGGACTTGAACAAGGAAAGCTTCGCGCCGAATACGATGAAATCCAAAAACTTATTGCTAAGTTGAAAGAGATTTTGGATAATCATGATGTTTTGATGAATCTTATCAAAGAAGAATTAGAAGACGTTCGAAATAAATTTGGAGATCCGAGAAGAACCGAAATCGTTTACGCTACGGAAGATATGAATCCGGAAGACTTCTATGCAGACGACGAAATGATCATTACGATTTCGCACATGGGATACATTAAACGTACTCCTTTAGCTGAGTTTCGTGCTCAACACAGAGGCGGAGTAGGAGTGAAAGGTTCTGAAACTCGCGACGAAGACTTCGTAGAATATATTTATCCGGCAAGTATGCATGCCACAATGATGTTCTTTACTCAAAAAGGTAAATGTTATTGGCTGAAAGTTTATCAGATACCCGAAGGAACTCGCGCTTCGAAAGGACGCGCAATTCAAAATCTACTCAACATCGATTCAGATGATAGAGTAAATGCTTTCATACGAGTTAAAAAACTTAATGATAAAGAATTTATCAATTCCCATTATTTATTATTCTGTACAAAACAAGGTGTGATAAAGAAAACCTTGTTAGAATCTTATTCACGCCCTCGCCAGAACGGAGTAAACGCTATTACTCTACGCGAAGGAGACGAAGTGATCCAAGTAAGAATGACAGATGGAAATAACGAGATTGTAATTGCCAATAGAGAAGGCCGCGCTATCCGTTTTCACGAAAGTACGGTACGATGTATGGGTAGAACTGCAACCGGAGTAAGAGGTATCAGCCTAAAGCCAAACGACGAAGTTGTCGGAATGATTTGTATTAAAGATATAGAAAACGAAACAATTCTCGTTGTTTCTGAAAATGGCTACGGAAAACGTTCTTCGATCGACGACTATCGTGTAACTAATCGTGGAGGTAAAGGCGTAAAAACACTCAATGTTACGGATAAAACCGGTCCGTTAGTTGGTATTAAGAGCGTAACAGAAGACAATGACCTAATGATTATCAATAAATCGGGTATAACTATTCGTGTAAAAGTAGCCGATCTTAATATTATTGGTCGGGCTACTCAAGGTGTTCGCTTGATAAACTTGGAAAAAAGAGGCGATGAAATAGCTTCTGTTTGTAAAGTAATTTCAGAAACTGAAGTAGACGAAATCGAACTTCCTGATGATGAAACTATAACAAATACGGAAGAAAACATCTAATTTTATACAGATACAATAGATAATAACTATTAATTACTATATTTACAGCATAATTAACAATAATGATTAGTATGAGAAAGTTTGTATTTACCTTGTCGCTTTGTATGTTGGCGACAGTTGCATTCGGTCAGAAAAAACAACTGAATGATATAAAGAAAGATCTAAAAGAAGAAAACCCAAACATTACATCGGTGAGAAATTCGATGCAACAAGTTTTGGAAAATGAAGAAACAAAAGATTGGGCAGAATCGTGGTACACCGCCGGACTTGTCGAAAATAAACAATACGACATGGAAAAACTTAAAATTATTAATGGCGGAAAAGCAAACGATCAAGTAATGTATAAGGCATTAGATGCTATCTATCCGTTTTTTCTTAAGGCTTATGAGTTAGACAATATGCCAAACGAAAAAGGAAAAGTAAAACCTAAGTACACAAAAGACATTCGTGCGGTTATGAAATCAAATAGAATTGATTATGTTAATGCCGGAACTTATTTCTACAATTTGCAAAACTGGCAAAAAGCATACGACAACTTCAGAATGTTTATTGATATGCCCGAGCTACCGATGATGGAAGGCGAAGTTTTTGAACCATTTGAAGACGATACTACTACTTTCCTTCAAGTTAAATATTACTCTGCTTTGGCTGCTTTAGGAATTCCTAATCACGATGCAGCAGTAAAAGCTCTTTCCGATCTACAAGGAACCGGTTACGAACAAGAAAGAGTTTATCAGCTTTTAACAGAAGAATACCAAAGAGTAGGTGATACTATTAACTATCATCGCATGTTGGAAGAAAGTCATCTTCTTTTCCCGGGCAACTCATTCTTTATCCTTAATTTGATTAACATTGCTTTGGAAGCAGAAGATAGTAAAAAAGCAATCGGTTATCTTACTTCGGCAATCGAAAACACGGGCGACGATGCTTTCTTGTATAATATATTAGGTCAAGTATACAGAGAAATCAAAGAATATGACAAATCTATCGAAAGTTTGAAAAAAGCAATTGAATTAGATTCTTATCAAGCTGATATTTATGCACAATTAGGATATACATATTTTATGATTGCAGAAGATACTCGTCTTGAATCGGAAAAAGAAACAGGCACAAAAGCTGACGAATTATACAAGAAAAGTTTAGAATTGTACAAAGAAGCTATTCCTTCTTACGAGAAAGCAATCCAAATTGATTCGAAAAATGCAAATGCTGTTACTAACTTACGTTTCATTTTCTATATAACAAACGATCCTCAGTTTGATAAATTAGACAAAATGTACGAAGCATTGTAATCATTTGGATTTATTATCCATAAGAAAGAAACTTACGTTTTCTTTTTAAGTTATACACCCCGAAAGTTATGCAAAAAACTTTCGGGGTGTTTCTTTATAATAGTCCTGAAGTTATAGTATCTTTTAAAAGTTTTCTGTACAGAAAAGTTTCAAGTTATAGGAAAACTTTAATCAAGTTCTAAGGAAACTTTAATCAGGTTATATTAGATAGTATTTATTGTTCTAATATCTTTTAAGAAAGGATTTGTTAGTCTTCCATATTCTTTACTTTCGGACGCAAACAAAGTAACTGTATGCAGAGAACAACAAACACCAAGATGCTCATCATAGCAAAGTCGGTTCCCAAAGTTCCCGAATCTGTTGAGCGACCTAATAGGTTTGTAATAAATGCTCCTGCGAATACTCCGGTCATATTCATTAATCCGTAAACAGTAGCGCGGTATTTCGACGAAACAAATTGGCATAAAATAGGCATATTATTAGCATCAAACATTCCATATCCAAGCCCGAAACACAAAGCTCCTCCTATTATAGTGGTGAAGTTGCTTCCAAACCCGAGCAACAATAAGGAAGGAATAGTTAATCCCAAGCCTATCGCTCCGGTATAAATACGTCCTTTTACATTCTTTTGTATCCATTTGTCGGACAATATTCCTCCTAAAATGACTCCAATAAACGATGATATGGCAATTGTAATAGTAGACATTGGGCCGGCTTGAGCCATATCGATCGAAAGATTAGTAGAAAACAAGGTAGGAAGCCAATTCTTTGTAGCCCATCCCGGCAAGCTCGGGGTGGCAAAATACAACAAGATTGCCCAAAACCAAATATTTGTTGCCAAGAGAGCCAAGCCTTTCAATACCGGTATCTTTTCTTTTTTCTCTATCTTTTCTTCAAACTCTCTTTTGTTTCTCTTTTCCCGGAGGAAGAGTATAAGTATAATACTATAAGCGATCCCAATAATTCCGAACCAATGGAAAGTAAGTTCCCACGAATGAGCTTTCGCGATGGTTGCCCCAAAGCCTCCGATTGCCTGCCCGGTGTATAACCCGGTCATGTGTATACCAATTGCTAAGGAGCGACTTTTATCGGAATGAAAATCGGCGATTAAAGATAGTCCGGCCGGAATATAAAGTGCCTCGCTAATTCCCATAAGTGCGCGCAAGATATACAATTGGTTGTAATCGGTCGAGTATCCCATCAAAAGAGTAACCGTAGACCATACAAACAAACTCCCTACAATTAGCCATTTGCGGTTTAGTTTGTCTGCAATTATTCCTGCTACCGGACTCATCAATCCGTAGATCCATAAGAAAACAGCCATCAATCGGCCGAAGTTAGTTGCCGACTCGAGTTCGGTTATATCAATCATCATCGAATCGCGCATAGTAGATAGCATTTGTCTATCCATATAGTTGAGAAGTGCAACAAACCAAAGCAAGGCTACTACTATCCAAGGGTATATCTTTTTGTTTTCCAGCTTCATGAGTTATTGTTTGTTTAGTAATCTATGTGCTTAATTTAACGTCAACTTATATACTTCCTGCGTCCGGACGCCCGGTTTTAGTTCGCCACATACAATATATATGTTTTTTTCTTTGATTGTAATTCCGGCTCCGGCTTTTGCCAATTCAATAAAATTTCCTTCCGATTTCCATTCCTTCTTTTTTGTGTCAAACGATAGTAAATTAGTATTGAAGTTATACCATTCGATTGGTTGAGACATATATTCTTTTCCTGCCGCTTGCAAAGAATCGGCAAGTTCTGTATTTCCGTTAGCGATGGCTTCTTGTTTCTTTTTTATACGTAGTAAGGCCGACGAAAACAGATCATAGTCTACGCCTCCGGCAAATAAGGTACAGTTAGCAGAAAGATTAATACATCCGGTTCCGATAAAGGTTTGTTGTTTCCCATTGATAACTATATCTGTAAAATGCTGCCAATTATTATCCGAAAAATCAAACTTAAGTACATCGGAAAATACATGGGCATTGGCTTCGTCATAGCCTCCGGCGATGAATAAATTGCCGTTTTGGGTAAATACAACGGCTTGTTGCCTTTCTTCGGCTTGATTTGTTTCGATCCGATACCAACCTTTCGACAAGTTATCCATATCAAGACAATATATATAATTCGTTTTTTTCTCGGAAGAAGTTCCTCCTGCCAAATATATCGTATTTTCAACGACGGTTGCTCCTGCATTATAAATACCGGCAGGTAAAGAAGGCCAGTTTTCTACTGTTATTTTTTCTGTTTTGTTTTCGAAATGTATGCGAACAACGTTTGTTATGGCTCCGGTATCGTTTTGTCCGCCGATACAAATAATACCATCTTCCGTAATGATAGAACTACCATAGGCAACTTTATAAGGTATTTCACTTTTTTTCCAACCTTTGTCAGGGCAAAGAATGTCTAAATAAAAAATATCATCGTAAAATTCTTTTTTGCCTCCTTGCGAAGCCGGAGCATTAGGGAAATTACATCCTCCGGCAACAATTAGTTTGTCGCCATGTATTCCAACAAAAGGAGCAGATATACCTCCTTCGATAGGGAAGTCGACAAGTCTTTCAATTGCTTTATTCATATTATTGTCATTATTTTCGTTTGATGTTTTAAAGGTTGATGCGGGCAATCCGGAACTATTAACAAGATTGGCTCGAGTAAAAGCTTGCCATCCGTAGCGAACATATATTTTCTTTTCTTTTCCGAAAACAAATGCAGATGCGAAGACTAATATAATCAACAAGATTCCTTTTTTCATCTTTTTTTATTTCGCTCTTCTACATAGGGTTTTAATATTTCTGCCCATCTAAGGTATGCTTCACCCAAAAGATGCAATCCGTCGTTTGTGTATTGAGGCGATAGTTTGTCACTATCTTTTATTGTAAACTGAGAATATAAATCAATATAGGTAGTCTGGTGTTTTAGCGACAGATTTTTTATTTGTTTGTTGAGAGACTTTATTGAGTTGGGTTTCATGTGTCCGGCAAACATATTGAAATCGGGGTTTACCGGCAATGCACTTTGTAAGTAAATTTTTGTGCCGGCAGAGTCTTCTTTTATTTTGAGGATTATTTTTTCGATGTTTTTTGCTATTGTATCTACCGGAATGTTTCTTGCAATGTCATTTATCCCAATCATCAAAAATATTTTCTTTGGTTTCCCTTTCGTTATATTTTCCAACCGATCGTAAACACCTTCGGATGTATCTCCGCTTATACCTCTATTTTTGATATGTTCGTTTTCGAAAAGTTCACACCATTCTCCTCCGTTGGTAATACTGTTGCCAAGAAATACAATGTCTTCGGAGTTTATGGGCAATGTATCAAACAAACTCACCCGTTGTTCGTAAAATGTGGAGTATTTACGTTGTTGGGCAAAGGTATTTAAGGATAAAAAGATTAACAGAGAGATTAATAGTTGTTTCATTTCATTGATTTATCGGGTGAATAAATAAGTCCTTCGACAGAATCTTTACCATCGGGTGTGACAAATATACAGTTAAACATCCATTTTACCAATCGTATTTCCGAAGTTGTGAATTGTCCGACGGGAAGTTTTAAGAGTACTTTGTTCCATCCTTTTTCCAAATCGACAGGAAGGGGAGGGCGTACTTCAAAGTTCTCGTTAGTGAGAGGTATCTCATTTGAAAAAACGGTATGGTTCGACTCCCAGATGGGTGGTTGAATTTCTTTATTATTTATCCACAAACGACTTTCTTTATAATCCCACTTACCTTGTGGTGGAGGTAAGTCTTTTTCTGAGCGACTATAGTTTTGGAAACTCATCCATAATCCTACTTTTTGTTTTTTCGGAGAATATACATAAGTATAAGCATAGGCCGTATGATTTGGTTTTGGCTCGTCGTAGAACGAACGAATAATATTATTTCCCCAAACATGTCTTAAATAAACTCCGGCTCCTATTGCATCTTGGGTTTTATATACTTTCCCGTTGTATTCATAAGTGTCGGAAAGTTCATTTTCGGGAGGAAAAGATGCTAACAAATCTCCATTGTTTGGGAAAGGCGACGTTATTCTCCAATGAATATTCGTTTGTTTTACATAAGCGAAAGGATATGTTGAAAAATTATTCTTTTTATGCCATAACATTCGCTCTTCGAAGTCGCAAAATGATTTGAATACCAGGTCGTCTTTGTTGGGTAACACGGTTCCGTTTTTATCAAAATATTCAGAACCTCCTCCTATCCAACTTCTTTCTGCTAAAGCTAATAGGGAAGGATAAAAATTGTTTTGTATAATGATGTCTTTTTCGGAAGTAATGTATCGGTCATTCCATAGAGCAATTATACATCCGGCTACGTCGTCGCAGCCTTGATCCGAGTTAAGAATACGACTATTATACAAAGCTATAATATCAGCAAAGGCATCGAAGTGGTTAATATAATGAAAACGAGAGTCTATTGCGGGAATCCCGGCTTGAGGTTTGCCTCTATAACTCCATAGTTGAGTCATATCTATTTCTCCCGGTTTATAGTTCCAACCCGGATTCCAAGAAATAACCTTTTTTCCTTTGGATCGAATATAATCAACCATTTCAGGAACAAAAGCAGGATTAGTAAACTTAACTTCATCGGTTCCTATGTGAAGGTATGGAACATCGAATGTTTCACAAATTTCGTCCAGAAGTAGTTTTAAGATAATCATGCCTTCTTTGCTTTGCATGTTGTGTCGGAATGTTTTTTCGAAGGCAAGACTGTGTCCCGGCATATCTATTTCAGGAATAAGAAGGACATTATGTTGTTTGCAAAAATCAACTAATTGGCGAACTTCATCTAAAGAATAAAACTTAGCCGGCATCCGTTCGTAGTTAATGCTATCGTTAAGCATTGGAAATATTTTACTTTGAAGTCTCCATCCCTGATTTTCGGTTAAATGCCAATGAAAAACATTTATTTTGTATTCGGATAATTTGGCAATTTCTCTTTTTAATTCGTCTAATGAAATATAGGTTCTCCCTACATCCTGCATAAATCCTCTTATTCTGAATGCCGGATAGTCGATAATTTCGCAACCTTCGAAATAACTTTTGTTTTTTTGTTTAACAATCAATTGTCGTAAGGTTTGCATTGCCCAATATACTCCCTTTTCTGTGATTGCTTCTATCTCTATTTTCTGAGATTTGACGGACAATCGGTAGGCTTCGTCTTTGTTTATTGGAACATCAACCAAGTCGTCGACAAGATTAATCGTAATTTCTTTTCTTGTTGATCTGTCAATTGTAGCGCCTGCTTTTTCGAAAAAGTCGATCCATTGTATCTCTTGGTCTATGTTGTTTAATTTTAATTTGTCGATATAAAACTTCTGATCATTTCTTTTAACTGATTGTGGTTTGGGTAATAGCTTGTCTATCCCGGAAAATGCGGGGAAAGAAAAACAAAATAAAAGAAAGGTAAGAAATAGCTTCATCTTATAATCTTTATCAAATTAAGAGTGTATTGCTATGTTATTTGTTTTGCTAATAATTCTTTACAAATCAAATGCGATTTTATCATCATTCGGGGGATATGAAAAGGACCTTTGAATAAGTTGCCTTTTGCCGATTGCGAAACACTTCCGTCGTAATGCAAATAACCGTACCATTCGCCATATTCTTTATCCGGGAAATGCGAATAAGTATAATCACTTATCATTTTATGCATATCTATGTACTTACTATCTTGGGTAGCTTCGTAAGCATATAAGGTAGCTATTATCGTTTCTGTTTGTGGCCACCAGAATTTCATGTCATGAGCATAATCTTGAGAGGGGAAACTTTTGCAATCTTTGAAGTTAGAAATTCCACCATATTTGCTGTCCCATCCCCATTCCCAAGACCAGTCGAGAATAGTTGTTGCTTTCTCGACCAAGTTCTTGTCCCAGTTGCGGTATTTTGCTTCTTCGAGAATAAACCAAGCCGTTTCAATACAATGTCCCGGATTAATAGTTCTCCCCATAATAGAGTCTATAAATTCACCATTTACTCCTACTGTTTCGAGCAAAGCCTTGTAGTTGGGGTGCATAAAGTCATTAATCGAGTTCAAAGATTTCTCTATTTGTTCGTCAAGTACTTTGTCTTGGATAGCTTCTCTGATTCTGGCGGCCGTATTTATCAATATCATTGTAATCGAATGACCTTTTGTTTGGAACGAATCGTCGTACTTAGGCTGAAGGATACCCGGAGTTTCTATGAATTTTAGAATCTGTTTGAAAAGTGTTAAGGCTTTTCGTGCATAGTTCTTGTCGCCCGATGCTATGGCGTACTCCGACATGGCGATGGCTGCAAATGATTCGGAAAAAACGTACCGCCTTTTTCTAAGAGGTTTGCCTTCTTTTGTTACTTCGAAAAACATACGTCCGTCAGAGTCGAAGCAATGTTTTTCAATAAAATCAATCGTTTGTTTCGAAGCATCCAACCATTCTTGTTTTTTCTCAATATTGTTGTACGCATAAGCACAAATAAATGCAAAACGACCTTGAAACCATACCGATTTAGTTGTATCTATCAACAAACCTTCTCTGCTAAGACAAGTATAACAACCGCCATGTTTTTTATCTAAACCGTATTTTAACCAAAACGGCATAATATTTCCGGTCAAATCTTTCTTGTAAACTTCGGACCAATTATATAAGTATTCTGTGATGTTCATGGCTCTAAAACTGATTACACCTTTCGAAGAAATGTATGTCTTCTAATTCTTTTTTCATTAAGCGTTCTTCTTCGTCGGTTATGTTTTGAAAAGGAGTACGGTTTCCTCCTAAATCAAGACCGATTAGTTTCATAATCCGTTTTCCTCCGACAATATTTCCTCTGTAACGGCAAATAACATTGATCACTTCTTGAGCAAAATTTTGCAATTCGCGAGCTTCTTCTATTTCTCCGGCTTTCCAAGATTCGATGATTTGGCTTAAAACACGTCCGTTATAGTTCGTCGTTCCTCCAATTCCTCCTTGTGCTCCGCCCATTGCTAAGCAAGGAAGTATGGTTTCGTCTTGTCCGTGAAGCATATCAAACTTTTTATTTTTGAGAAGACGGCATTGGTTGTATTCATAAAGACTTTCGTATGTGTATTTTATTCCTGCAAAATTTGGAATTCTACCATCTACTGCATTCAAAAATTCTACCATCGAAAGATAAACTCCGTTAAAAGCCGGAATATGATAAAAGTAAAAGGGGAGTTGAGGAGCTTCGGCGGCTATTTCTTCGCAGTATTTAACCAACTCCTCAACTCTATTTATTTTTGGAAAAGGTGGAGCCATAGAACCAATTCCCCAAGCTCCTATTTCTTGGGCATGATTTGCTAATTTCTTACTTGATTGGATACAAGTACTACCAACATGTACGATAACCTTAAAGTCGGACGGAGATACTTCAACCCACTTTTCGGCGAGTATCATTCTTTCCTCGTCGGTCAGTAAGTATCCTTCTCCGGAAGATCCGTTTATAAATACTCCTTTCAAGCCGTTGTTGATTAATAACTTTTGATAGGATTCGATAGGATCCAGATTTATTTTTCCTTTGTTATCGAAAGGTGTGAAAGGTGCATTTATTAGTCCTTCTATTTTATTCATGGTATTATTCATTAATTATTTATTTTTTGCGAATATAGTACTATTTATTTAATTACGTAGTATATAATATGAAAATATTATGAAATAATATTAGTAAAATAAATAATATAGCAATTATGTAATATGTATGTTGCGTGTAGATTGAAAACGGAATTAATCGGAATTGTTTTTTATTTTACTGTTCGTAAATGAGAAGTCTTTCGTTTTTTATTGTATCTTCGTCCGATACTTTGTATAAAATAATATTTTCGAATTTATGAATAAAATATTTCTATTGGTAATACCATGCTGTTTATTGATTCTTGTTAATTGTTCTACGCAAAGACCGGATAAGTTTTGCTATACGTTTCAAGAAATGAAAGATCCTACGATCGATACTCTTTCGGATTGGAGTACGATTCGAAGTAAAACACTGATGGCTTCGTTTGTTAGCATCGACAATAAATATCCTAAGTCTGTGGCTCCGGAAATAGATAAGGCAATAGTTAAACACAAAGTTACCGGATGGAAAGGGGAGAGGCTATCGGCTCAAATACTCCTTTGGTCGGCAGATAATATAAATCAGATCGAATTTGAATTTGATGATTTCAAGTCAGGAAAAGAAATTCTTTCTTCGCAAATAGCACAGGCACGATTTGTACGATATGTTATGACAGATGAGTTTGCCGGAGGTTGTGGTTATCGTAAACCGGAAAATTTTGCGGCTTCTTTAGCACCCGATATGTTGGATAGTTTGAGTTGTTTTAATTTAGAAGCCAAAACAGTTAGACCGGTATGGATAACAATAGATATTCCAAGTGAGGCAAAGTCGGGAAGTTATTCCGGAAATATCAACCTGTATGCCAAAGGACAAAAGACTCAATGTTTCGAACTGGAAATAGAAGTTCTCAATAAAACATTGCCCAGTCCTTCCGATTGGCAGTTTCATTTAGATCAATGGCAGCATCCAAGTGCCGTAGCTCGTGTTCATAATTTAAAAGTATGGAGCGATGAACATTTTGAAGCAATGAAACCTGTGATGCAAATGTTGGCAAATGCCGGACAAAAAGTTATTACTGCCAATATAAATAAAGATCCTTGGAATCATCAATGCTTCGATGCTTACGAAGATATGATTGTTTGGAATAAAAATATTGATGGAACCTGGACGTATGATTATACTATATTTGATCGTTGGGTAGAGTTTATGATGAACATTGGAGTAAGAAAAATGATTAATTGCTATTCTATGGCCCCCTGGAACAACGAACTTCATTATTGGGACGTTAAAACTCAAAAATTAATAACCGTAGTTGCCAAACCCGGATCAGAAGAGTTCGAAGAAATGTGGGGAACTTTTTTGCCTGATTTTGTAAAACACTTGAAACAGAAAGCTTGGTTGGAAATTACGAACATTGCAATGGACGAACGAAGCCCCGAAGCGATGGAAGCCACTTTAAGTACTTTGGAAAAATATGCTCCCGAGTTGGGTGTTGCTTTAGCCGATAACCATAAGAGTTATAAAAAATACCCATTTATAAAAGATATGTGCGTAGGAGTTGAAAGTCCTGTCGATTTAGAAGATATTGAACAGCGAAGATCAAAAGGTCTGATCACAACTTTCTATGTCTGTTGCTCACATTCATTTCCTAATCAGTTTACTTTCTCAGATAGTGCCGAAACTACTTACTTCGGATGGTTTACGGCAGCCAATAACTTGGATGGATTTCTACGTTGGGCTTATAATTCTTGGGTGGAAAATCCGGAAATTGATTCTCGTTTTCGCACTTGGCCGGCGGGAGATACATATATTATATACCCGGATGCCCGAAGTTCTATTCGATACGAGAGATTATTGGAAGGTATTCAGGATTATGAAAAAATACAAATAATAAAGAATCAGTTACTTAACAGTGATGTAGATGCCGACAAAACTAAACTCTCGCAATTAAATGCCGCCATTAGTAAATTAGGATCGGCAGAAAGAACAGCTACTTGGAATCAAGATATGAATGCAGCGAAGGAACTCCTAAATAAACTGTCGGAATAGAAATCGGGCTTGTGATAATAATTAAACGAAATAATATAATACAGAAAATATTATGGCAACAATCTTAAAAGCAGAGGAGAGAGACTTTCAAGAAAATCCAAATAAGATTGATAATTTTAGGATATTTTCTGATATGTCACGGGTAAAACACGGTGTAAATCCGGATAACTTAAACTTTGATCTGAGAAAGTTAAACCCCGGTCAATACTCGGCTCCTTATCACTTCCATAGATATGCCGAAGAACTATTTATGATTATATCAGGATCGGCAACATTACGAACTAATAATGGATTAAAAATAGTGAATAAAGGCGACCTAATCTTTTTAGAAAAAGGAGAATCCGGAGTTCATCAACTCTATAATCATACTGATACCCCTTGTGTTTTCTTAGATGTGAGAACCTATATTGGATTTGATGTTTGCGAATATCCTGATTCAAATAAATTACTACTTGCTCCTACTATGGAAACGTTTAACCAGAACATGAAGACAGACTATTTTAGTGGTGAGGAAAATGTAGTAGAAAAATGGAAATATTTAAGAGATACAGACGATCTTCCATTGTGAGATGAAAGGAGTAGACTCAAATTGAGGTTGATTAATACAAACAACGGAATTTTATTTATTGTATCTTTGCACTTTAAATAAGGATAAAATGACTATCAAGGAAATTAAAGAAGATAAAAAAACAGTTTTTACAGATAATTACGACCACCAGATCGTCGGAGAAGGAGTTCTGTTGATAGATATGGTTTGTTTGGAAAAAGAACTGATTTAACTCCTTTGACAAATAGATCGAAGTTCTTCGAATCCTTTCTTAATTTATTGTCTCAAAAGATTAAATAACTTGATGTATTTTCTGTACAGAAAAGTTTAAAAAGATAAGGAAACTTGATTCAAGTTCTAGTATGTTTTAATTAGACTAATACTAATGTTTTTGAGAATTATTTCTTCCGGATAAAATGCTATTCATGTTTTCTACCGCCCAATCAACCAAAGATTGTAAACGAGGAAAAAGACTTTCCCCAAGTTCTGTCAGTTCGTACTCTACTCTGGGTGGAACTTCGGCAAATATTTCCCTTTTTATAATCCCATCTGTTTCCATTGAGCGTAAAGTTACGGTTAGCATCCGCTGAGATATATCACCTATCGATCGTTGTATTTCACTAAATCGTAATTTTCCATTAACTTTCAGAGTCGTTAAAACAAGTATCGACCATTTGTCTCCCAATCGGGAGATCACATCCCTAACCGGACAGTAATCGCTTGTTTCAAAACTTTTCAATTTTTTTTCTTCCATAATTCTTTCTTATTCAATAATTGTTACCTCGATGTAAGTATCTTACAATCATGTGCCTTCTTGTTTTATAAGAATTGTCGTTTTACTTTTGCGATACAAAAGTAATAAAGTTACGAATAGTAACAATAATTGATAATTAAAATTTTATGAACATGAGTAATGTAAACAAAGTAGTAGAGAACAAAAATTTTACGGCAATCAACTTAGGTAAATTAACTCTTTTGTCAGAAACGTCTAACGGGAAAGCTTTCTTAAAAGAGATTACAAAGGCAACAGGAACAGAAATCTCGTTAAGTGTTTTACCTGCCAATACTGATTTGCCATTTTTTCATTCTCACAAACAGAATGAAGAAACTTATATTATTTTGAGTGGAGAAGGAAAGTTTCAAGTTGATGACCTTAGTTTTGATATTTGTGAAGGAAGCATCGTTCGTGTAGCTCCCGAAGGGATTCGCGGCATGACTAATACTTCTAACGATCAGATGATCTATATTGTTATTCAATCGAAAGAAAATTCATTGGAACAATATTCAATGGAAGATGGTGTTATTCAAGATCTGAATGCGAAGGAACTCCTAAATAAACTGTCGGAATAGAAATATTAATAAAATACAGTTACAATAAGAAATAATTCGTATTGTTTATAAAGGATGAGATGTTTATTATCTTTATCTTTGCCGAACGAAATGGGTTTATTCATGAAACTATCATCGATAGAAAGAGAAAAAGAGACGGTTGCCCGAATGATTCAGATTTATTGTCGAAAAAAAGAGAAAAATCAGCAACTATGCTCTCAATGTAAAGAGTTAATTGTATATGCTCATCAACGACTTGATCGTTGTCCGTTTGCAGAGGCGAAAACAAATTGTAAGAAATGTCCGATTCATTGTTATAAACCTTTTGCTCGTGAAGAAATACGTCGGATTATGCGTTATGTTGGGCCACGTATGATTTATTTAGCTCCAAGCGATTTCGTTCGGCATCTATTTTCAAAATAAAATAGGAAAAAACAATACAGTATTAATAACATAAATATAAAGAATGGAAGAAACACCAAACTGCCCAAAGTGTGGCATGGCAAATACTTATTTCGATGGAGCTCTAAATGTGTGCCCCGATTGTTTTCACGAGTGGGGAACTCATGAAGGAGAAGTAGAAAATGCTGCAGATGAAATACCTCGCGACTCAAATGGAACGGAACTTCAAGACGGAGATTCTGTAACTGTGATAAAAGACTTGAATGTAAGAGGCTCTTCGTTGGTTATAAAAAGAGGAACTAAAGTGAAAAATATCCGCTTAACAGATAATCCGGAAGAAGTAGACTGCAAGATAAATGGTTCGGGAATTGTATTGCGGACAGAATTTTTGAAGAAAGGCTAAGTCAATATAATACTTATTAAGATAAAGCTATTAGTTATGGATTATGCAAACAAGAATAGAACGTTTGTTTGTAATACATTATTATGTGATGCTTATAAAGCAGGCAACGAATACAATCATAACAAATAAAGATGGAAGAAAAAGTAAAAGTTGGAATAATACGCTGCCAGCAAACAGAAGATATGTGTCCGGGAACAACTTGTTTTAAGGTAGCAACAAGAGGTAAGTTGGCTTTTGCCGACTATGGAGAATGTGAAATAGTAGGATTTGTTAGCTGTGGCGGATGTCCGGGCAAACGAGCCATACCTCGCGCCAAGATGCTAGTAGAGCGTGGCGCTAAGGTAATAGCTTTTGCTTCTTGTATTTTTAAAGGTACTCCAATCGGTTTTGTGTGTCCGAGCGCAGTACAAATGCGCGATGCTGTACAAAGAGCCGTTGGTCCTGATATTGAAGTCTTAGATTATACTCATTAAATATGCAAACAGACAATCCTAAAACAATCTTTATCGTATATGCGGTTAAAGAAGAATTTATTCCTTTGACTGTCGAGGGCTATAATATAAAGCATATTTGCACAGGAGTTGGGAAAACCAAATCGGCAACAATTCTTACGAAGAATATTTGCCTAAACAAACCCGATCTTGTCTTAAATATTGGTACGGCAGGAACTCTTTCGCACAATGTAGGAGACGTTTTTATCCCCATCCGTTTTAGGGATCGAGATTATGAGGCTACTAAATTACCCGGAATAGAATATGAAATTGACGGATTAGAGTTGATTCGCCCCAATTCTCTGAAAGATTGGGTTCTAAACTACGAAAAGCTGGGAGTTTGTAGCACTGGCGATACTTTTATAACAGAAGCTAACCCTTCTTATGGAGATGTAATAGATATGGAAGCCTATGCTTTGGCTTATGTTTGTAAAGAACTTAACGTTCCGTTCCTTTCTGTTAAATATATAACAGACATTATCGGACAAAACTCAGTCGAACATTGGGAAAATAAATTAGCAGATGCTCGTTCGGGATTGATGTCTTGGTTTGATAAATATAAATTCTTTCCGTTGATATATTGTTAATGATTCGAACAAAGTCGACGATTCTGCTGTGATTTTTATTATTCGTAATTTTGCGAATTAAGAATCTATTCGTATATTTGCGAACTGAAAATAATAAAGTATGCAAAAGCAAGAACTTACAAAGGAACAGGAACAGATGGCGCGTTTTGCTAAAGCGATGGGGCATCCGATACGAATTGCAATACTTCAAATGCTTGCCAGTCAGACGTGCTGTTTTCATGGCGATATGTCCGAATTACTACCTATTGCTAAAAGCACTTTGTCACAACACTTGAATGAATTGAAAGATGCGGGATTGATACAGGGAGAGATTACACCACCGACAGTTAAGTATTGTATCAATAGAGAAAACTGGGCTTTGATTGAAAAACTGTTAGGCGGATTCATAGAAAGCGTAGCTAATTCAAAAGGTAGCTGCTAAGAGCTATTTTTTTGCTTAATATATTCGTTGAATTACGAACTACGAACAGAGAATATAAAGTTAAACGATAATTCTAAAAACAATCAATATGAAAAAAAATATTTTATTCGGATTACTCCTTATATTGCTGACTGCTTGTGGTGGCAATGCACAAAAGAATAACGCACAAGTTACCGAAACAGAAACTAAAGAACAAGTAGCAGATGCTTCTACTGTGAACGTTTACTATTTTCATGGCAAACAACGTTGCAAAACCTGTATTGCAGTGGGCGACGTTACAGAAAAGGCCATAAAAGAACTGTATGCGAGTAATCCCCATGTAAAGTATATTGAAGTAAAGACCGATGAAGAACAAAATGCTTCACTCGTAGAAAAATACGAAGTAACATGGAATGCCCTCATTATAACCAAAGGCGATAATCATATAGAAATTACCAAAGAGGCTTTTGCCAACGCAATTAATAACCCTAAAGCACTTACAGAACTAATTGTTAAACAAGTTGAAAATTACGAATTAGGAATTACGAATTAATGTACTGCTTTCCAATTTCTAATTTTCAATTCCTAATTAAAATGATGGAGTATTTACAAAATCTTGTCGATGGTTCTAACTTTCCCTTACTAACAGCGTTTGTATTAGGCTTAATGACAGCTATTAGTCCTTGTCCGTTTGCGACGAACATCACAGCAACCGCCTATTTGAGCAAAGATATAGGAGTGAAACACCGTGTGTTATTCAACGGATTGTTTTATACGCTTGGGCGGATGTTCACTTATACAGCACTCGGACTTATATTTTATTTCGGTGCAAGCCAGTTTCAGGTAGCACGATTATTACAAAATATCGGTGGTATGTGGTTGGGTATAGCACTTATAGTAATCGGGATTTTGATGCTTGACGTAATCAAATGGAATATTCCGGGAACGGGAAAGCTCACTTCTAAACTAGAAAAGAAAGAAGGAAAGAAAAACTATCTCGATGCGTTCCTGCTTGGATTACTCTTTGCCCTTGCTTTCTGCCCTTACAGCGGGGTACTTTATTTCGTCGGTCTGATCCCGATGACGATTGCCAGTCCGTTAGGTTTACTGCTTCCTCCTGTGTTTGCTATCGCAACCGGACTACCTGTAATCATCATTGCATGGCTGCTGGCGTACAGTGTCAGCAATATTGGTAAGTTCTACAATAAAATGAATGCCTTTCAAAAATGGTTTAAGTGGATAGTCGCGGCCGTATTTATCATGGTTGGGATTTATTACATCATAACAAGTATTTAGAAACAATTTTAATATATCAAGATATGGAAATCATCGTATTGGGTACAGGTTGTGCCAAATGTAAAACAACCTACGAAACAGTAAAGAAAGTAATCGAAGAAAACAATCTGGACATAAATCTTACTAAACAGGAAGATATTATGGAAATCATGAAATATAATGTGATGACCTTGCCCGGCATAGTTGTCGACGGTGAAGTAAAAATTAAAGGTCATGTTCCTTCCGAAAGCGAAATCCTGGAGTTAATTCGTAATTCCTAATTAATATGAAAGAGTTGAAAATACTGCTTTGGATGGTTGTCATTTTCGCCGGAGTATTTTTCCTGCCTTTAGGTAGCGAACGGTTTATGACAGCGATTGATGCGACACTCGACTTGTCGAAATGGTACGCACGGGAACACGTTGTCATGTGCCTTCTGCCTGCTTTCTTTATTGCAGGTGTGATAGCAGTTTTTATCAGTCAAGGTGCGGTATTGAAGTATTTCGGAGCAAACGCTAAAAAATGGCTATCTTACACAGTTGCTGCTGTTTCGGGTGCTATTCTGGCGGTATGCTCCTGCACTATTCTGCCGTTGTTTACCAGTATCTATAAACGTGGAGCCGGATTAGGGCCTGCAATTGCATTCCTCTATTCCGGCCCGGCAATCAGCATCCTGTCTATTATTCTCACATGGCGTATTCTTGGGGTGGAAATGGGCGTTGCCCGTATGATTGGGGCAGTTCTTTTTTCTGTAATTATCGGACTGGTGATGTCGTTTATCTATCGTAAAGAAGAAAAAGCGAAAAAAGAAGAACAGATGAACATTACTGTTCCTCCCGCTAAACGCCCGATGTCAAAGACGATGTTTCATTTCTTTACGTTGGTATTTATCCTTGTCTTTGCTAATTGGGGCGCTCCTGCTGTCGATGATACTTCAAGTATCTGGTTCTACATATTTACTTATAAATGGTATATCACAGGCGCACTTTCCTTTCTGCTTGCTTATTCCTTGATAGCTATATTAAAAATAAAATGGCAATGGGTTATAGCCGGAGTTATCGCTACGGCAAGTTCGGCGGTATTGGCAAACCTGCTTATACCGAATCCGAAACTTATTCCGCTTGTTCCGATGATTGTCGGTATTGCAGCCCTATCCCTTGTTACTCTGTTCGACAAACGGGATGCCGAAAACCGGGAATGGACACTATCGGCATGGGGATTTGCCAAACAGATTATGCCATTGTTGGCTATCGGTGTGGTTACGGCAGGTTTTCTGCTCGGTTCTACACACGACGATACTGCCATTGCAGGTGTGATACCTAATGAATGGATTGAATGGGCAGTTGGCGGAAACTCTCTCTTGTCTAACTTCTTTGCCAGCTTTACAGGAGCGTTCATGTATTTCGCCACATTGACCGAAGTACCGATTATTCAAGGACTACTTGCTTCCGGTATGGGAAAAGGCCCTGCATTAGCTTTGTTATTGGCAGGCCCTTCACTTTCCCTACCGAATATGCTCGTTATACGTGGGGTTATGGGTACGCAAAAGACGGTTGTCTATGTAACACTGGTCATTATTATGGCGACAATCTCCGGTCTGGTTTATGGAACATTCTTTTAATAATATATAGTTGTTTAGAAGTTATATCGCTGTAAATTATTCAGTAAGAAATAGCTATAGTAGAAATATGTGATTTGGTCCAACCGTTCAAGTTTTCAGAATGTTTTTTTTATTCATACCTTTACAAATTCAAATATAAAAGGTGAAATAATATGAATAAAAAAGAAATAATTTTCGTACTCTTAGACGAGTTTGCCGATTGGGAAAGCACTTATATCGCTACCTGTCTGAATCAAGGAGTTAAACCCGGAAACCCGATCAACTACACCGTAAAGACCTTATCTGTCACAAAAGACCCGATCACCTCATTAGGCGGATTCAAACTCTTGCCCGACTACGACTTGAATGACATCCCGACAGACTATGCCGGACTTGTATTAATTGGTGGTATGCGTTGGTTCTCGCCCGAAGCCGAACTTATCGTTCCGCTTGTAGAGAAAGCAATGAAGGAGGATAAAGTAGTGGCCGGTATCTGTAATGGATCGGTATTCCTCGCGGCGAACGGACACCTCAATAACGTGAAGCATACAAGCAACGGATTGGATTATCTAAAACAATACGCCGGAGAAAAATATACCGGAGAGGCTAACTATGTCAACGAAAAAGCCGTAAGAGACGGAAAAATAGTAACCGCTCCCGGAACAGCGCCAATAGAGTTCTGCCGGGAGGTATTGTATGCTTTAGAAGCCGACACACCGGAAGCCATCGAAGAGAGTTATAACTTTCTGTCAGGAAAATATTAGAAATTAACTTCCAATCACTAAACAACTAACAAGAATACATCATGAAATTCAGCAACGTAAGACTATTAGTCAAAGACTACCGCAAATGTTTCAATTTCTATTCCCAACAACTTGGCTTGGAGGCTGCTTGGGATGTGGGAGAATGTTATGCCAGCTTCAAAGTTGCCGACGGAATAGAGGGCCTTGCCTTGTTCACCTCCGACTACATGGCTCCCGCTGTTGGTAATGCCGACAAAACACAGCCCGTAGGTTATCGCGAGAAGTCCATGATCTCCTTTGAGGTAGATAATGTAGACGAAACCTATCAAGCTTTCTTGGCAAAAGGACTTCAATTCATCAACGAACCCACAGATATGCCCGGCTGGGGAATGCGTGTCGTCCACCTATACGACCCGGAAGAGAACCTGATAGAGTTCTATTCTCCTCTAAAAGTAGATGGAGTACCAGTATGAAGATAGAACACATAGCTATAATACCACAAAAGAATATCGCATATTTATTTAAGAACTAAGAACTAAGAGAGTACAAAGTTACAAAGTTATAAAGTACAAAGTAATAAAGTAGAAAGTATAAAGTTACAAAGTAATAAAGTATAAAGTTATAAATCCTTTCTACTTTCCCACTTTCTACTTTCTACTTTCCACTTTTAACTTTCCCACTTTCCACTTCCCACTGATTTGCTTTTTTG
>JAJDGO010000002.1 GCA_030265685.1 Bacteroidales bacterium OttesenSCG-928-M11 | reverse complement strand
AAAGACTATTCATCCTGTTTTAGTTATAAGATTGAAAAGATCAATTATGTAGGTGGAAATCCGGAATTATATCGTAAATTTGCAAAAGAAATAATAAATCAATATGGGAATTAAAAGGATATTGAGGGAAGCCCTACCTCATGTAGGAGTATTAGTTTTTTTCTTCGTGATAGTGTTTACGTATTTCTATCCGACTTTTGAGGGGAAAATTCTTCAACAAGGTGATATTATTCACCTAAAAAGTATTGCTCAAGAGGCTCTTGAATACGGAGAACCGACCGGTTGGACAGGATCTCTTTTCTCAGGGATGCCTACTTATCACACAACTGGATATGAACCCGGCATCAATTTCGTTAAGCAAATTTTCAACTTCATTTATTCCGATACGGCAGGACCTATATTCTTTCTATTAGTAACAGCATATATCCTTTGCCTTATCTTGGGAGCACCTTGGTGGTTAGCGGCATTAGGAGCCGTAGCAACCGCTTTTTCTTCCTACAATATAATAATAATCGTAGCCGGACATATTACAAAAGCCTGGACTTTAGCTTTTGTCCCGCTGGTTTTATCCGGGTTAATTTTGGTTTTCAAAAAAAGATATTGGTCGGGAGGTCTTATATTCTCTCTGGGGTTATCGTTTTTAATCATCGCCAATCACTTACAAATCACTTACTACACAGCCTTATTTTGCCTAATTTTATTCATCGGTTTCATCTACAATAAAATCAAGGAAAAAGATTTTAAGAGTTTAGGCATTGCAAGCGGCTTGTTAACGATAGGAGTTATACTGGCAGTATTATCAAATGCAGTTGGTTTATACACAAACTACGAGTCGGGGCAAGAAAGTATGCGAGGAAAAAGTGAGCTAACTCCAATAGAAAATCCTTCCGAACAACAAGTAGATGGCTTAGATAAAGATTATGTTTTCGCTTGGAGTTACGGAAAAGGAGAAACACTTTCCTTATTAATACCCAATGTAATGGGAGGTTCTTCGGGAGGAAGTTTGGGAAAAGATTCACATGTTTATAAAACTTACCGGTCACAAGGCGGGCAACCAACCGGAGAAATGCAAGTTCCTACCTATTGGGGTGAGAAATCTTTCACATCCGGACCTGTTTATTTGGGAGCAATCGTTTGTTTTCTTTTCATTTTAGCCTTCTTTATTGTACCGAAAAACTACAAGTGGTGGCTATTGGGAGCAACAGTATTCTTTATCTTCCTTGCTTGGGGCCGAAACTTAGCTTGGTTTAATGACTGGATGTACTATCATTTTCCATTGTACAACAAGTTCAGGACTGTAGAAACAGCATTAGTAATACCCGGATTTACTATTCCTATATTAGCGGTATTGGCTTTAAAAGAATTTTTTACTAATACTTCCGATAAAAAGAAGCGTCTTCTTAACGGTCTTTATTGGTCGGCCGGCATTACCGGAGGAATATGTTTCGTACTTTGGCTTATACCCGGCACCTTTTATAGTTTTAGTTCATCATACGATTCTATGTATGGCATGCCTAACTGGTTTCTTGATGCACTGAAAGAAGATCGAAGAGAATTATTACAAGCCGATGCTTTACGCTCTCTGATATTTATTCTTTTGGCTGCCGCTTTACTCTGGGTATATACACAAGCAAAAGAGGCAAAAAAATGGCTTCCTTATATCGCAGCAGCGTTAGTGATACTTGTTTTAGCCGATCTTTGGCAAATAGATAAACGCTATTTGAATCAAAAAAACTTTATTAATGCAACGGCTTTCAACAATCAAATAGTCAACCAATCACAAGCAGATAAATTAATTCTTCAAGATTCTGATATTTCTTATCGTGTTCTTAATCTGAAAAATCCTTTTCAAGATTCACGAACATCTTATTTCCACAAATCAATCGGAGGTTATCATGCCGCCAAATTAGGAAGATATCAAGACTTGATCGACCGTAGATTATTACCGGAAATTAGTACTTTGGTCGCTTCATTTAATACGGCAACCAGCTTTACAGATATAGAGGACGCATTGGTTGCGTGTCCTAGTCTAAACATGCTTAATGCCAGGTATATTATCTTTGACGAAAACCAAGCTCCTATCTATAATCCTCACGCTTATGGTAATGCTTGGTTTGTTGACTCTTATAAATTTGTCGATACACCCGACGAAGAGATGGCTTCACTTGCTAAGATTGAACCTTTGCAAGAAGCAGTATTTGACAAACAGTTTAAGAATAACCTACAAGATTTGCGTATTGTACCGGACGAAGAAGGTATAATTACCCTGACAGCCTATTATCCGAATCGATTGGAATACAAATCATCTTCGAAACAAACCGGATTGGCTGTATTTTCAGAAGTTTATTACGCAAAAGGTTGGAAAGCTTTTGTGGATGGAGAACAAGTTCCTATCAGTCGCGCCGATTGGATACTCCGTTCTATAATCATTCCGGCCGGAGAACATGAGATCGTTTTTGTATTTGACCCGGATGCTGTAAATACAGCAGGAATAGTGATGACAATAAGTTCAGGTCTTTTATTAGTATTACTTTTAGGAAGTTTAATTATTTATGTATACAGGAAAAAAAGATAGTCTATTTTTCTCCATTGTCGTTTGCACATATAATCGGGCTAACTATTTGACTCAAACTTTAGTAAGCATAGCCGAGCAAACTTTCCCAATGGAAAATTTTGAAGTTTTGGTAGTTGACAATAATAGTTTAGATGATACGGAAGAAACTGTGCGAGTATTTATAGCTTCATACCCGAATATTCAAATGCGATATTTACGGGAAATGAATCAAGGAGTATCTTATTGTCGGAATTTAGGTGTTTCAGAGGCAAGAGGAGAGTTTATTGTTTTTATTGATGACGACGAAACCGTTGATAAAACATTTTTAATGGCTCTATATTCTTTCTTCAAAGATCATCCGGAAGCCAAGTTATGTGCAGAACCTGTTTTTCCGGTTTACAATTCGGACAAACCAAAATGGTTATCTCCTTTTACAGAGCGACTACTTACAGGCGCTTATTACAAAGGAAATAAGGTAAAGAAGGTAAAAGCAAAAGACTATCCCGGCACGGGACATGCAACTTTTCGCCGCGATCTTTTTACAAAATATGGAGGTTTCAAAACCGACTTAGGAAGAAAAGGCAGTTCCTTGATGGGAGGAGAAGATAAAGACTTCTTCCTTCGGTTAATTGAGCAAGGAATAGACTGTTATTATATACCTCAAGCCATTGTTTCCCACTATATTTCCGATGATAAATTAACAAGTCGGCATTTTCGCGCACTAACTTATGCTATAGGAAAAACCGAACGCATACGAACTCGCTCCATATCAGACAAAGAATATACAAAACGTTTAGTATCTGAGGGAGGAAAATGGTTGGGTTCTTTGGTGCTATTTCTTTATTACACGGTCACTCTTCATTTTCCTAAAGGCTGGAAATTACTAGAATTTAGGTGGAATGTTACTCGAGGACTCCTTAAAAAATAATATATCGTAAACGAATTATTTCCCATGCGAATAGAACAAAATTATTCTCTGCTCAAACACAATACATTTAATCTTGATATTAAAACCCGTTGGTTTGTAGAATACGAATCGGAAGAAGATTTGAGAAAACTCTTACAAGACGAATATTTCTTTTCTCAATCATTTTGGCATATCGGACAGGGAAGCAATCTTCTTTTTCTCGATCACTTCAATGGAGTGATTGTTCATTCGGCAATTAAAGGGATTGAAATAGTAAAGGAAAACACAGAAGTAGTTTGGTTGAAAGTGGGAGCTTCGGAAGACTGGGATTCATTTGTTTCTTATTGTGTTGATAAAAATTGGGGAGGAATAGAAAACCTATCTTACATTCCGGGCGAAGTAGGAGCCAGCGCTTTTCAAAACATTGGAGCTTATGGAGTTGAAGCTTCGGATTGCATTGAAGAAGTGCACATGTATTCTCTCCAATCGGGCAATAAACAGGTATTATCAAACAAAGAATGTAACTATTCTTACCGTAATAGTTTTTTCAAACAAACAGAAAATCGCGGCAAGTATTACATAACCTATGTTGTCTATCGTTTACAAAAAAATCCGACTTACAAATTAGATTACGGAGATATTCGAAAAAAACTTGTCGACAAAGAGATTAATTTGAAAAATATCCGGCAAGCTATTATCGAAATTCGAAAAGAAAAACTTCCGGATCCCAAAGAATATGGCAATGCCGGTAGCTTTTTTACGAATCCATATATCACCATAGAGCATTACGAAAGCTTAAAACAGAATTATCCTGATATTCCTTCGTATCCAATCGACGAGAAAAGAGTGAAAGTTCCTGCAGCTTGGTTAATTGACAAAGCAGGACTAAAAGGACATGAACATGGAGGAGCTGCGGTTCATACAAAACAACCGTTGGTTCTTATTAATAAAAATCAAGCAACAGGAGATGATATTGCTCTCCTTGCCGCCGATATTCAACGTATCATACAGGAAAAATTCGGCATTGAACTACTTCCCGAAGTGAATTATATCTGATGAAGGTTTATTTTTTAGGAACAGGAACGTCGACCGGAGTTCCGGAAATCGGATGTTCATGTGAAGTTTGTTGCTCAAATAATCCTAAAGACAATAGACTAAGAGCCTCTGCTCTCATAGAAATCGAAGGAAAACATATCCTTATAGATTGTGGTCCCGACTTTCGGATACAAATGCTTCGAGTACTAAAACAAACATCCTTTCAAAATATTGACGGAGTATTATTAACTCACGAGCACTATGACCATGTTGGAGGCTTAGACGATCTGCGCGTATTTTCTCATCGCCAAGATGTAAATATTTATGCCGAAAAGTATGTTGTTGATGCAATCAAAGATAGAATCCCTTACTGCTTCAGAGAAAATAAATATCCCGGAGTCCCTAATCTTCGAATGAATACAATAGATGAAAATACCGCTTTCCACGTCTCCGGAATACAAGTGATCCCAATCCGTTTAATGCATGGCAAATTACCCATACTGGGTTACCGTATCGGAAATATGGCTTATCTGACTGATATGAAAACGATAGAAGATAAGGAATATAACAAACTAAAAGGATTAGACGTATTAATTATCAATGCTCTCCGAACCAAAGAGCATATTTCACACCAAAGCCTAAATGAAGCATTAGAACAAATAGGAAAAATCAATCCGGCCAAAGCCTATATAATACACATGAGCCATAGTTTTGGACTACATGAAGAGGTTCAGAAACAGCTTCCTCATAATGTATTGATTGCTTACGACGGACACTCTTTCAACGTTTGACAAACTATTAAATTATTATTGAAAATAATTTATAGTTTACAATTAATTCGTATATTTGTACATTAAAATAAAACAAATCAAATAAAGCATATTAATATGAAATTCGTAGTATCTTGTAACTTATTGTTAAGCCACTTACAAACAGTTGGCAGAGTAATTGCTTCTAAAAATCCTATTCCTATTTTGGATTGCTTTTTATTTGAACTAAAAGAAAATCAATTAACAATTACAGCTGCAGATAGCGAAACTCGAATGGTTACTAACATTGAAGTAAATGATGTAATCGGAGAAGGAACTTATGCAATACCTTCAAAGAGTTTATTGGATTCTTTGAAAGAATTACCCGAACAACCTATTACGTTTCAAATAAATGACACTTCGTCAGAAGTAGTTATCACATACGAAAATGGACGATATAACTTCATAGCACAACGCGGAGAAGAATATCCATTGGCTAAACCTCTAAGTGAGGATGCAGCAAAACTAACTATGCCAACCGTTGACTTATTAACTGGTATTAGTCATACCCTTTTTGCAAGTGGTGATGATGAATTACGTCCGGTTATGAATGGTGTATTTTTTGACATCACAGAAGAGAACTTAACTTTTGTAGCTTCTGACGGACATAAATTGGTACGTTTTAAAAACTTCGCTGTAAAAGGAAACGATCGTGCAGCTTTTATTCTTCCAAAGAAACCGGCTAATTTATTAAAAGCTATATTACCCAAAGAAGATGGAGATGTAAACATTGCTTTTGATTCGAACAATGCCTATATTACTATGGAGCGATTCTCAATTGTTTGTCGTTTAGTAGAAGGACGTTACCCAAATTACAATGGAGTTATACCAAAAGAAAATCCATTCAAAGTCACAATTGATAGAATACAGTTTCTAAATGCATTAAAACGGGTAAGCGTATTCTCTGTATTAGGCAACAGCTTGGTTAAGCTTACTATATCAGAAAGCAGCATATTCATCACAGCTCAAGACATTGATTTCTCTACTTCTGCCGAAGAAACTATTTCTTGTACATATGATGGGGAACCGATGAGCATCGGGTTCAAGAGTACTTATCTTATCGAAATATTATCAAATCTTCCAACCGACGAAGTAGTAATGGAATTAGCAGATTCTTCTCGTGCAGGATTGATTTTACCAATCGAAAATGCCGAAGATGAGGACATTTTGATGCTACTAATGCCAATGATGATCAACGATTAACAAGCAATGAAGTTAAATCTGCGAAATCCTCTTGTATTTTTCGACTTAGAAACGACCGGTATTGACATTGTATCGGATAGGATAGTAGAAATATCTTATCTAAAGATAATGCCAAATGGCGATGAAGAATCGAAAACCCGTCGTGTTAATCCGGGAATCCCTATTCCTGCAGAAGCAACTGCAGTACATTCTATAACAGATGAAGATGTAAAGGATTGTCCAACGTTTCAACAAATAGCTAAATCATTGGCAAGTCAAATAGAAGGATGTGATTTGGCAGGTTATAATTCCAATCGTTTCGACATTCCGCTTCTTGCAGAAGAATTTCTTCGCGCCGGAGTTGAAATAGACTTGATGAAAAGGAAGTTTGTGGATGTACAAACTATTTTTCATAAGAAAGAACAACGTACATTATCTGCGGCACTAAAGTTTTATTGTGATAAAAATTTGGAAAATGCACATAGCGCAGAAGCAGATACAAGAGCGACCTACGATATATTACAAGCTCAATTAGATCGTTATCCCGACTTAGAAAACGACATTAATTTCCTTTCTGAATACTCCGCATTTGGCAATAATGTTGATTTTGCAGGCCGGATTGTTTTCAACGATAAGATGCAGGAAATTATTAATTTTGGCAAGTACAAAGGCCGCTTGGTCGAAGAAGTTTTAGCAGAAGATCCGGGTTATTACGGATGGATTCTTGATGGTAAATTTCCACTTTACACAAAGAAGTGTTTTACAAATATCAAACTCCGTTCTGCTTTTAAAAAATAAGACGAAGTTTGTGAATATATAAAATAAGGTGCTTTTAAGGCACCTTATTTTTTTTGAATATTTCTATTTTATCATTCGACGAAAGAATATATTATTAAGCAAACGAGCACTTAATTGCTGCTTTTTCTGATAGCGACTCTGAAATCCATAAGGAGAAGTACGCATTGCAGAAGAAGGAGATTGTTCTACTATTTCGAAGAGAAAGTTTTGAAAATCAGCTTTCCACTGAAGAGAACTTGATTCATTTACCCAAGAATGATTTAGCTTTTCCAAATAAGCACTATCATCAGTATCAAGACGAATGATTTCTGCTATTATTTTATCAAAATCAGCATCGCTATCAACATAAATAAACGAATCAATATTAAAATCTTCTCGCACTCGTGGATTCCCCCAATAAATAGGCAAAGAATTTACTCGCATCGGGTCAAGAAGTTTTTCAGTTGTATATCCTGAGAGACGACTATTCTCAAATGCAATAGTAAATTTATAGTCTGCAATAAATTGAATTTTATCATCAACACAATAACCTATATTATTAAGGTATCGACCTCCCGAATCAACTTGTTTATATTGTGAAAGTCGTTCAAAAAAGCTTCGACGAATAGGATCAGAAACCTGTGCATTGGAGTAAACAAAGTTGCAAAACTTACGTTCAAGAACTTGTTTCGAAAAATTTTTCTTTTGAAAAAGATCTTCATATCCTTTATAAAGACGATACAAGGGAAGACGAAAATAACGATTTTCGAAAGATATATGGGCGCTTCCGATACCATAATCACACAAATTGAAATCCGGGACATCATTCTCTCCTGTAAAATAAATCTTTATTGCTGATTTATACTTAAAATGAGTAACTCCAAAAGAAGAATAAAACAAGAAATCCGGCTTAGAAGAATCAATGATAATCTGATATTTCTCTTTAAGTAAATTGAGGATAAAATTATCTTCGATAGAGAAATCATTCCAAAAATCGACAAAGAAGATTCGGAGCGTTTTCATTTATTTGTGTTTTAATTGAATAGTTAGGTACTTTTCTTTCAATCGAGATAATAAGGTTTGTCGGCGAACTGTCCAAATATCTTGAGCAAAGAGGCTGTCAACTTCTTGTTTTTTTATCAAAATATAATCACCATCAAAAGAATTTTGCATAAGAATCTTAATAAAGTAAACCCTCATTTTTTCTAAATAATCCAAAAGAGAAGGGTATTTTTCTAAAAAGTTTTTCTCTTTCGATTCTTTTATAATCTCCTCTATAAGAAAATAAAAACTCTCTGTATTTCGTATTGATTTCTTCTGAGTAATTGAATTATCCTGGATATGATAACAATAGGTTTCTGCCGTACAAACTGCTAGAGAATTAATTCGAGAAGCTACAAAGAAGGACCAAAGTGTATCTTCGTGTAATATTTGTTCATTAAACCACAAGCCATCCTGAATAAATAAATCTCTTTTTATCAATTTATTCCAAGCCATTTCATACCATTGCTTTCGTAGATATGTATCGAAAATCTTTTGAGAATCAGTATAAACACCTTGCTTTAATAATAAAGGAGGATAAGAAGAACGTTTAGCTCCTGAAACTTTTATCTCCCCCATCGATACATCTACATCATAATCGCCCATCGATGCAACAAGTTGTTCAATACTATCTTGAGGTATTTCGTCATCACTATCGAGAAAAAATATATAATTCCCTTTAGCAGCTTTAACTCCGGAATTTCGGGCAGCACCCAAACCTTTATTCTTAGGATGATTGATAATTGCAATTTCTTTCGTTCCCAAATAAGGAGCAACTGTTTGATTAACAATCTCCATGCTATTATCCGGAGTTGCATCGTTTACCAAAATATATTCAATATCCAAATATGTCTGATTGAATGCTGAAAGCAGGCATCGTTCAATAAAACCAGCTACATTATATATAGGAATTACAACTGATACTTTCATGAAAAATCGATTTGTAGCCAATCGGCCGGATATATATTGGGAGTTTCTCTATTTCTCAAAAAACATTTCGGAACAAGTACCTGTTTCTTCTCATATCTATTTAGCCACGCAGCCCACCAGCTAAAGGTACTATTGGCTATAATATTATGTTTACACTCCGACATCAAACACATATCTTCCCAAGAAGTTTCCCCTCTGTTCCAATCAATATAAGTTGCATTATCTATCTGCAAATGTTTTTTTACCCATTGGGGATCATCGGAGAAGATATAAAAATGAGGACTATTTAAATGTTCTTTCATCCAATCCACAGACTTAACATAGTAAAGAGTATCATTTAAATTGACATAAAGAGATTGGTTATCTACAGAAAGAAAATCACCTCGACGAATATGAACCGAAACGCTCTCTTGCGACCGAATAGTTTCTAAAAGACCACGCGATTTATCAGAAAGACGCGAATAATCGAAAGAAAAAGCAGAACGAACTTCATTTTCTATCGCTTCAAAATAACAAGGCGATTGCCAATAACCAAAATAAAAAGCTCGTTTTGATTGTACCTTCAAATATTCTTCTCGATAAATAGAATATCCTTCCTCTCTAACTATCGTAATTCCTAATAGTTTAAGAATAGATAAGAGTAAAGAACACAAAGGTCGATAAAATGATCTTTTCTCAAAAATCAGCAATTTTCGAATAAAAGTGGCTAATAAATCTTTATCCTCTGAAAAAAGCCCAAAAAGATTGCCCAACTCGTATCCATTATGTTTGATTTCTCGGGATGGAACAAAAAAAGAAATCGACATCTTCGGGGATCGTTTTTTCTTTGCAAGAAAAAAAGCATATTGAAACATCTGATTTCCTAATCCACCTGCCGATATAATGGTCGACTTCTTCATGCTTTTTTCAACATTTTAATCGTTCGAGAAAGTAATCCGTAACGAAATACATTCCAAGTTCGGAACCACAACGGATATTTTGGAGAAAGTTTATTTTCGATATAACTCTCTTCTTTCCTAATTAACTCGCTGTTATCTTCACACCGACGAGATATTTGATTTACACTAATACCTATATTTATCAACGGCTCGTCGATATAAACGAAAGTTGGATATTTTCGTAGAAAACGCACATAAAAGTCAACATCAACCTTCCAAATAAGTTGTTCGTCATAATATTCGGGTTGAGCATTACGATAAATTACGGCACTGGGGGCTCCAACAAAATTCCCTAATAGCAAAACATCAGGATATTTCCTTAGGTATTTTAATTGCAAAGGAGTGGGTCTTCTCAACAGATCAATGCCCTCTCCCCTATCATAGCAAGAAGAAAATGCAAACATTACCTCATCATCTTTCTCTAAAGCATCAACAAACTTTTGAAGAGAACAGGGAGAACTAAAACAATCATCATTATGCATCAACTTGATATATTTGCCAGAAGCCATATTTATAGATTTATTCCAATTGCCTGGAGAACCTAATGCGACTTTATTTCTCTCATAATAGATCTGCATTGATGGAGAATATTTAGCAATTATCGGTTGTAGAGAATCGTCGGGAGAATCGTCGGATATAACCACTTCATAATTATTATATGTTTGCTCGAGAATACTTTGCAATAGTCTATCCAAAGCGTTGATATCCTTATAGGCCGGAATACAAATACTCACTTTTTCCATTTCCTGAGCTTAAATACAAAATTATTAATCAACCCGTTTGCTTCTTCCGATATTTTTGCAAAATAAATATATGCAAACATAACGATACAGATAATAGATGTCCGAAATAAAATATCCAACCATGGGTTGGCAAATATAATTAATACCTCATTGATTCCTAATACACATCCTATCAGTATAATAATTTTTAATGTAGCCTTACTATAAGGATTCGCTTTAATCTTAAATAAAACTAACCATTGTTGCAAAGAATACGAAATAAGGCATGAACATGTTGTAGCAATTGCAGCTCCAGAAATCCCAAATCGTGGGATAAGAATCCAATTTAGAAAAATATTCAACGCCGTGATAAAGAATGTAAAATACAAACTCCAATGATAAAATTTAGAAAAGCTAATCATTACACCTCCAAAGCTGATTGTTATTTCCATAAGCTTCGCTATTCCCATAAACAATACCACCCATTTGGCAGTACCATATACATCTCCATTAGGAATAATTGCATATATATTATTGATATTAATCCATATTAAAAGGAATACAATGCTTCCGGTTAATAACTGATGGATTGATACCTTTTTATATAATTCGTTTACCTGATCAAAGTCTCCTCTTTTTAACGAGTCTGCCGCGATGGGAGTAGATATAGAAGTAATAGAACGAGATGGCATTTCCATTACCGAAACAATATTAAATGCGATTGCATAAATCCCGGCCGAAGCTAAACCAATTTCACTACTAATCATAAATAAATCCACCCTACTCAGCAATGAACCTCCTAATGTCCCCGTAATTATTATAGAAGAATAAGACAAAAACTCCTTTCTTAAAGGAGGGGTGATGAATTTCCAATCATGTTTCAGCGTAACAGATCCTGTTCTCAATATATATATTAATGTAATGAGCATAGCTACTCCATACACTCCCACATAAGCAGTTATAAATTCTGTTAAGCCAATGTATCCTCCGGCATAAGCAAGATAGATAAATAAGAAAAGAACTCTAATTAAAATTTCTCGAATAAACTTAGGAATAGCAATTCTCATCAAAACATTGGAATAGACCTCAAAACTCATCCAATAAATCAAGAAAAAAGTCAAAGGGATTAACCAATAAAGGTAATCGACAAACAAAGGGGATTGCTGTGAAAAGTAATTAATTATTGGTTGTTTTAACAAGAAAAAAGTCGGAATAAAAATAAAAAAGCCAATACTAATCAGGCAAATCATATAAAAGAAAAAACCATTATGACCTTTCTCTTTCGATTTAAAGTGAGAAAAGAAACGAATAATCGAAGAAGGTGCCCCTAATTGAAAGATCATAGCAAAAAGAAAACCGGCTTCAAAAATTACTCTCGTAAGACCATAAAGTTCTTCACCTATATATTTGGGAATAATATAAAAAGTGGTAAAGAAACCGATTATAGCCCCGATATAAGTAAAGAGAGTCCCTTTGATGCTTTGACGAATAATAATCCCCATATTAATTTAGTCTCACCATATTTGCCATTTTTCTAAATCTACTCCAAAACATTTATTGGAATCCATTCGCATACCTAAATACATACCCGGGTTTGAACTGAATGTTCCAATAAAAAGACGTGAGTTATTCAAAATATCAATTGATGCAAAAAGCCTTTGATGCGCTTTCTTGATAGTATCTTTTTCTTTCTTTTGAAATTTTTGATGAAAATAACCCCGTTCTTCTTTCTCACATAGAGTATAAACATTCCACTCCTGGTGTTGTTTTTGAAATGCTTCAACGATAAGATAATCATCCGTCATAACGAATGCATTTCTAATCGAAGATAATCCCTGTGCTTTTTTTATGTATTCCGAAATATTTAACAAATCAAATTCCTTGTATTTATCACCGGAACGGATATGAAATCCAATATATTCTTCAGGAAGATCTAATGATGATATTAAGCGGTTTACCTCCTCTTCTGTTTCAAGGTTGTATTTCCACGTCAATTCAATCAATCTCCGACAAGCATCTTGTAGAGTTCCATCTATATTTAATTCCGGAACACAAAAAGTTTTTTGTTCTCTATCTCTTTGTCTGGCAGCATCTATTAGTTCAAATGTCAGATAATTATTCTTATTTAACAGATGATAAAGTATGACTTGCGGGCGTAGCTTCTTAAAAATACTTTTATATCTAAAATTATATTTTGCATGGAATTTATCCCTTTCTTCTTCACAAAAAGGCAGAAAATAATCCCTCCAGCCTTCCCCGACTCCAAAGTTTGCATCCTCAGAATAAAGCACAAAACGGATTCTATTCTCAAGGCAGTAAAGCATAGTAAGAATCATATTATTATATTCGGAAAAGAATCCGGCATCTGCTCCTAAATGGAAAACCAATTTCTTATTTTCAAAAGAATTGTTTAGTTCTTTGTATTTATCCAACAAAGACATCATAACCTCACTATTTTCTTAATTTCGTTCAATTTATTTAGAGCTTCAATAGGGGTTAGGTTATTAACATCCAAATTATTTATCTCATCACGGATTTGTGATAAAACAGGATCATCCAACTGAAAGAAATTCATCTGATAACCTTCTCGTTCTGTTGATATTTGTTTCATTGGCTTAGAGATTCCATTCTTTCGGTTATCCGATTCTAACTGTGCTAGAATTTCATTACTTCGTTTAACTATACTTTGTGGCATTCCTGCTAATTTAGCAACATGAATACCGAAACTATGCTCGCTTCCTCCCGGCACTAATTTACGGAGGAAAATTACTTTATTATTAACCTCTTTAACCGAAACATTATAATTCTTTATTCGCTTAAAGGTTCGCTCCATTTCATTCAACTCATGATAATGAGTTGCAAACAATGTTTTTGCCCTACCTTGTGCGTACTCGTGAATATATTCCACAATTGCCCAAGCAATGGAGATACCATCATAAGTAGAAGTTCCCCTTCCAAGTTCATCAAAAAGAATTAAACTCCGATCCGAAAGATTATTCAGAATATCGGCCGCTTCGTTCATCTCAACCATAAATGTTGATTCTCCCATAGAAATATTATCGCTAGCCCCAACACGAGTAAATATTTTATCAACCAATCCGATTCGTGCTGAATCGGCAGGAACAAATGAACCGATTTGAGCCATTAAAGTAATCAGTGCTGTTTGACGAAGTAGTGCTGACTTACCTGCCATATTAGGACCAGTAATAATAATGATCTGTTGCTTATTGTCATTCAATAGGACATCATTTGGAATATAAGATTCTCCTATTGGTAGCTGTGTTTCGATTACCGGGTGACGACCATTCTTTATGTCAATATCTTTCGTTTCATCAATTTGCGGACGAATATATTTGTTCCGTTCTGCTACCTTAGCAAAAGCAAGTAAACAATCGACTTGAGCAATAAGATTAGCATTGGATTGTATAGGAGCGATATATTCCATCAACTCGAGAACAATATCATTGAAAAGCTTAATCTCCAGAGCAACAATTTTTTCTTCTGCCCCTAAAATTTTCTCTTCATATATCTTCAACTCCTCTGTAATATAGCGTTCTGCTTGAGTTAGTGTTTGCTTGCGAATCCAAGTTTCCGGCACTTTGTCTTTATGTGCATGTCTCACCTCGATATAATAACCAAACACATTATTATAACTCACTTTCAATGAAGGAATACCTGTAGTTTCGCTTTCTCGTTGTTGTATCTTAATTAGATAATCTTTTCCAGAATAAGCAATTTCTCTTAATTCATCAAGCTCTTGATGAATACCTTTGGCAATAACATTTCCTTTATTTAACAGGACTGGAGGATCGGCTACTAATTCTCGCTGAATCCGATCTTTTATCATCGTACAAAGATTCAACTGATCACCAATACGTTTCAAACTCGGATCGTTTGATGTAAAACAAGCTTCCTTTATTGGTGCGATAGCATTCAATGCCACTTTTAACTGACTTACTTCTCTCGGTGTTACCCGACCTACTGCCACTTTTGAGATTATACGTTCCAGGTCTCCAACCAAACTAAGTTGTTGCTCCAACATTTCTTTCATCTCCGGCGCTTTGAAAAAATATTCAACCACCGCCAAGCGATCTTCTATCAACTTTACTTCTTTCAAGGGAAATATAACCCAACGCTTAAGCATCCTTGCTCCCATAGCCGTAATGGTTCGATCCAAAACAGAGAGCAGAGATTTTCCTCCTTCGTTGATCGTATCAAGCAACTCCAAACTACGGACAGTAAACTTATCTAAACGCACATAACGATCTTCTTCGATGCGGGACAAAGCGGTTATATGACTTGTTTGTGTATGTTGTGTCAGATCTAAGTAATATAATATAGCACCTGCAGCCACAATTCCATTTTGTAGATGCTGTACTCCAAAACCCTTTAAGTTCTTTGTCTCGAATTGCTTTAACAGACGTTCTTTAGCAGAGTCTTCTGTAAAAGCCCAATCTTCCATTTCAAAAGTAAAATAACGATTACCGAAACATTCTTCAAACCGGCTACGCTTGCTACGATCAATCAGTATTTCTTTCGGAGAAAAGTTATTAATCAATTTATCTATATAATTAACCGGGCCTTCTGCAGTTAGAAATTCTCCGGTTGATATATCTAGAAAAGAGATTCCACAAATATTTTTATTAAAATGAACAGCACCGAGAAAGTTATTCTCTTTATGGTTAAGTACATTATCATTTATCGAGACTCCAGGAGTTACCAACTCGGTAATCCCCCGTTTAACTATCTTCTTGGTTAACTTGGGATCTTCCAACTGATCACAGATAGCAACCCTTTTTCCTGCTCTTACTAATTTGGGGAGATAAGTATCTAAAGCATGGTGTGGAAATCCGGCCAATTCAATATGCTGAGCCGAACCATTAGCTCGGCGAGTCAGAGTAATCCCCAATATTTCAGCAGCCATAATGGCGTCATCAGAAAAGGTTTCATAGAAGTCCCCTACCCTAAACAGCAATATTGCATCAGGATGTTTTGATTTGATTTCAAAATATTGCTTCATTAAGGGTGTTTCGACTATTCCTTTTTTCATTTACTTCTACAATTAAAGAGTCTTTGTTATCTTTTGCATAATCACGCAAAGATAACTATTTTAGTGGAAAATCGAAAAAGAGAATATAAGAATACCCTTAGCCAAGATTATTATTTATATTCATCCCAACTCTTAATAGGAATATTCTGCATATCAATCTCACAAAACGCTTGAATAAAAGCAGAAGCCAATCGCGAGTTAGTAAACAACGGGATATTAAAATCAATGGAGCCTCGACGAATCTGGTATCCATTCGACAACTCTCCCGGAGTTAAGTTTTTCGGGATATTTATAACCATGTCGATTTGTTTTTCTCGAATCATATCCAAAGCGTTCGGCGATCCTTTTTCATTCGGCTGAAGTACCTGTATAGAAGGAATTTCGTTTTGATTAAGAAAATGGTGAGTTCCTTCGGTTGCATACAATATATATCCGTTTGCAGACAGTGTTCGACAGGCATCCAGAAGATCAACTTTTGACTTTACGCCCCCACTTGAAATTAAAACATTCTTACGAGGGACTCTCATCCCAACCGACAGCATGGCTTTTAAGACTGCTTCATAATAATCATCCCCTATGCAACCCACTTCTCCCGTAGAAGCCATATCTACACCCAATACAGGATCTGCTTTTTGCAATCGAGAAAAAGAGAATTGGGAAGCCTTTATTCCCACATAGTCGAGTTCAAATTCGCTCTTATTAGGTTTTTCGACTCGCTCGCCGAGCATTATTCTTGTTGCTAACTCTATAAAATTTAACTTCAAGACTTTCGAGACAAAAGGAAAACTACGAGATGCCCGCAAGTTACATTCAATTACTTTTATATCATTATCTTTTGCCAAAAATTGAATATTAAAAGGACCGCTTATCTGTAGCGCCTGAGCAATTTCTCGCGAAATGCGTTTAATTCGCCTTACTGTTTCTACATATAACTTTTGCGGAGGAAATTGAATGGTTGCATCTCCGGAATGAACTCCCGCAAATTCGATATGTTCGGATATAGCATAGGTAATTATTTCCCCTTTATCGGCAACGGCATCCATCTCTATCTCCTTTGCATTTTCGATAAATGAACTAACTACAACGGGATGCTTTTGCGAAACGTTGGCCGCTAAAGTTAAAAACTGACGAAGTTCGGATTCGTTCGAACAAACATTCATTGCAGCTCCCGAAAGAACGTAGGATGGGCGTACTAAAACCGGGAATCCAACCTCTTCTACAAATTTATTGATGTCGTCCATCGAGCTAAGCTCTTTCCATTTAGGCTGATCTATTTTTAATCTATCAAGCATAGACGAGAACTTATGCCTATCTTCTGCATTGTCGATAAACTTAGCTTGCGTACCTAAAATAGGAACTCCGGCTTTATCTAAAGAAAGGGCAAGATTATTGGGTATTTGTCCTCCTGTAGATAATACAACCCCGTGAGGATTTTCCAACTCAATAATATCCATAACCCGTTCATAAGTCAATTCGTCAAAATAAAGACGATCGCACATATCATAATCGGTAGAAACTGTTTCCGGATTATAGTTAATCATAACACCCCGCCAGCCTCGATTACGAATCGTTTCCAAAGCATTTACAGAACACCAGTCAAACTCTACACTACTTCCGATCCGGTAAGCGCCCGAACCCAATACAACAACAGAACGATTATCACCTAAATATTGAACATCATTTTCTATGCCATCATAAGTGAGGTACAGATAGTTTGTTTGCGCCGGATATTCAGCAGCAAGAGTGTCGATTTGTTTGACGACAGGGACAATACCTAATTGCTTTCGGTAATCGCGTAAGAAATTCTTTTTCTCAAATGCCTTATCAGAATCTTTATATACTAATTTTGTAATCTGGAAATCTGAGAAACCCTTTTGTTTCGCTCTCTTCAATAAATCTTTCGGCAGATTATTTATTTCATCGTATCCTTTTATCTCTTTAGATATTCTGAATATTAACTGTAGTTTTTGAAGGAACCATAAGTCTATCCCCGTCAACTGATGTATTTTCTCAATACTATATCCGATTTCTAAAGCCTGTGCGATAATAAATATACGTTTATCCGTCGGTTCCGAAAGCGCCTTGTCTATATCTTCTACTTCCAATTCTTTATTTGCGACAAAACCATGCATACCTTGCGCAATCATACGCAGCCCTTTCTGTATCACTTCTTCGAAGTTTCGTCCGATAGCCATTACTTCGCCAACACTCTTCATGCTGGAACCAATCTCATGCGATACTCCTTGAAATTTACCTAAATCCCAACGGGGAATCTTACATACGATATAATCAAGAGCCGGTTCGAAGAAAGCAGGAGTAGTTTTAGTTACTGAGTTTTTCAAGTCCTGCAATCCATAACCCAATCCTAATTTCGCAGCAATAAACGCCAGTGGGTATCCGGTTGCTTTAGATGCTAAAGCAGAAGATCTACTTAGACGCGCATTGACTTCAATTACTCGATAATCTTCCGAAACCGTATCAAAAGCATATTGAACATTACATTCTCCCACAATACCGATATGACGGATAATACGAATCGCCAATTCACGGAGTTTATGATATTCTTTATTTGTTAGTGTTTGCGACGGAGCAACTACGATGCTTTCGCCCGTATGTATTCCTAATGGATCAAAGTTCTCCATATTACAAACGGTAATACAATTATCGTATTTATCACGAACCACTTCGTACTCTATCTCTTTCCAACCTCTCAATGACTTTTCTATAAGTAGCTGGTTGGAATAGTTGAACGCTTTCTCTGCTAAAGCCTGAAGTTCTTCGGGATTATTACAAAATCCGCTACCCATTCCTCCTAGCGCATAAGCAGCCCGAACAATAATGGGATAGCCAAGCTTTTCGGCAGCTTTATGTGCATCTTGGATCGTTTCGACGGCAACACTCTTAATCGACTTTACATTTATTTCATCCAGTTTCTTTACGAATAGTTCGCGATCTTCCGTATCAATAATTGATTGAACAGGCGTTCCAAGTACTTCTACATTGTATTTCTTGAAAATACCATTTTTGTATAACTCTACGCCACAGTTAAGAGCCGTTTGACCACCAAAAGAAAGTAAAATACCATCCGGTTTTTCTTTCTCTATTACTTTTTCGACAAAGAAAGGCGTTACCGGAAGAAAATAGATTTTATCTGCAACTCCTTCGGATGTTTGTACGGTAGCGATATTCGGATTAATCAATACGGTATAAACTCCCTCCTCTTTTAGAGCTTTCAATGCTTGCGAACCAGAATAATCAAACTCTCCGGCTTCCCCAATTTTCAAAGCTCCGGAACCTAACAAGAGAACTTTTTTAGGCAAAGAAGCAACTTTTCCTTCATTAGGATTATCCTTCATGAAATCTTCTACCATTTTGGGGGATTGCGCCTTACAAGTCTCTTTTTCGGCAGAACAACGTTCCATATCTTCTATAAACATATCGAAGAGAAACTCCGTATCAGTAGGACCGGAAGCAGCTTCCGGATGAAACTGAGCAGAGAACCAAGGCATTGTTTTATGGCGAATACCTTCGTTCGACCCATCATTCATATTAGTAAACAACACATCCCAATCATCATTGAGCGAAGCAACATCAACTGCGTATCCATGATTTTGGGAAGTAATATAGCACTTGTTCGAATGAACAAGTTTTACCGGCTGGTTATGACTTCGATGTCCGTATTTTAGTTTATAAGTAGTCGCTCCTCCGGCTTTTGCCAACAATTGGTTTCCCATACAAATACCAAAAATAGGCTTTCCTTGTCTCATAGCCTCCCGAATATGCTCTACTGTTATCTCGCAATGCGAAGGATCTCCCGGACCATTAGAGATAAATAAGCCATCATACTCTAACGTATTGAAATCATAATCCCAAGGCACACGAATAATATTGACATCTCTTCTCAAAAGGCAGCGAACAATATTATGTTTTACTCCACAATCGACCAACACTACGGTTTTCGATCCGTTTCCATAACGCAAAACATCTTTACAGCTCACCTTAGCAACGAGGTTTTCGACAGAAGTATCCACAAAGTCGATTTCATCAACCGAGTCGAATACTATCTTTCCTTTCATAGAACCGTTTTCGCGAAGATATTTAGTCAAAGCACGCGTATCAACTCCGTAAATACCCGGAACTTTATGTTCCTTCAACCAATCTCCTAAACTTTTATGAGCATTCCAATGACTATACTCGTGCGAATATTCAGAAATAATCAAACCACTTACCTGTATTTTCTCTGACTCATAAAAAACAGAAAGACCGTTTATTAAACGATCTTCCGGAACTCCATAATTGCCAACTAAAGGATAAGTAACTGTGAGAATCTGTCCGGAATAAGAGGGGTCTGTAAGGCTTTCCGGATAACCTACCATGGCGGTATTAAAAACGACTTCACCTGCAGCAGGAGCTTCATATCCAAATGAAAAGCCACTAAAGGTTACTCCGTTTTCTAATACCAAAACAATCTTTTTGTCCATAATGAAAACACCTTTGTATCGGACGCAAAGGTACATAAATCGATTTAAAAATAAATCATTCCGATTAAGAAAGTAATTAAAAAATATAATAATTAACTTTGCGCCATGTTAAGGAAAAGCCTTAAAGCATCCTTAAACAAAGGAGATCAGCCTATATCAATCGCTTAAGCAATTATAACTAATTATATAATAAAAGCATGGAGCAACTAAAACACGAATGTGGCATTGCATTGGTTCGATTACTAAAGCCTATCGATTATTATATCGAGAAATACGGAACCTGGCAATATGGTTTGAACAAACTGTATCTTTTAATGGAAAAACAACACAATCGGGGGCAGGAAGCTGCCGGGATTGGATGTGTTAGTACCCATGTAAAACCGGGCAACGAATATATTTTCAGAGAACGCGCTTTGGGAAGCGGAGCTATCAAAGAACTATTCCAGCATGTTCACGAAACGATCCATCAGAAGACAATAGAAGAAACTCCCTACGAAGAAATCCCTTTTTGCGGAGAAGTATATATGGGACATCTTCGGTACAGCACTACCAATCGCTCCGGGCTATCGTACGTTCATCCCTTCTTGCGAAGAAACAACTGGAGGTCGAGAAGTTTAATGCTATGCGGAAACTTCAACATGACCAATGTAGATGAAATATTTGAACAACTCACAGCACAAGGACAACATCCCCGTTTGTATTCCGACACATTAATGATTTTGGAAATGATGGGAAATTACTTGGATCGGGAAGTACAGCATTTATATGAGCTATACAAACATCAGACTACAGGAGGAGAAGAAAGAAATCAAAAAATCGAAGAAAATATAAACATCGCTCATGTTTTACGCCGTTCTGCTCAATATTGGGATGGCGGTTATGTTATTTGCGGAGTTACCGGAAACACAGACATGTTTGCTTTTCGTGATCCGAATGGTATTCGCCCCGCTTTTTATTATCACGACGACGAGATTGCAATCGTTGCATCCGAACGACCGGTAATTCAAACAGTCATGAATGTAAAAGCCGACGACGTGCACGAATTAGAAGCCGGGAAAGCTTTTATTGTCAAACAGAATGGAGCTATCCAAATAGAAAAGATATTAGAAACGGGGAAATTAACACCTTGTTCTTTCGAACGAATTTACTTTTCTCGTGGCTCCGACAAAGACATCTACCAAGAACGCAAGACATTGGGAAGATTATTATTAAACCCAACCCTACAAGCCATTAATTCTGATATAGAAAATACGGTTTTCTCTTTTATCCCTAATACTGCCGAAGTAGCTTTCTTCGGAATGATGGAGGGATTTGAAGAGTATTTAGACAAACTAAAAAAAGAATTAATCACCAAACAGGCCGGCAACCTGACCGAAGGAGAAGTAGAACGTATTCTCTCCATGAAAATACGCAAAGAGAAAGTTGCTATAAAAGATATTAAATTACGTACTTTCATCGCAGAAGGAACAAGCCGCGACGATTTAGCCGGACATGTTTACGACATCACTTACAACTCTATCCGTCCCCAAAAAGATAACTTAGTAGTAATAGACGACAGTATTGTTCGAGGAACAACCTTACGCCAAAGTATCATCAAGATATTAGATCGATTAGAGCCTCTGAAAATCATAATCGTTTCGTCTTCTCCTCAAGTTCGCTACCCCGATTGTTATGGAATTGATATGAGTAGGATGGAAGAATTTATTGCTTTCCGTGCCGCCATCTCTCTATTAAAAGAACAAGGACTTGGAGATATAATCGACAATACTTATCGCAAGTGCAAAGATCAAATCCATTTGCCGAAAGAAGAAATGATTAACCCGGTAAAAGAAATATACAAACCGTTTACAGAAGAAGAGATAGCAAAAAGAATAGCGCTTCTACTTACACCGGAGGGAACTTCGGCCGAAGTAGAGATTGTTTTTCAATCGCTCGACGGACTACACAAAGCATGTCCTAATCATTCCGGCGATTGGTATTTCTCCGGAAATTATCCTACTCCGGGAGGAAACAAAGCGATAACACAGTCTTTTATTAATTATTACGAAAAACAGTATTGATCATCCAAAAGGGAAAAAGAAAAGATATATTCTTGCAAAAAACTTGATAGTAAAACTTTTCAAAGTTCTTGTAGAACTTGAGTGAAGTTTTAGTAGAACTTGTGTCAAGTTATACTATATTTTGAAAAAATTATACTATAACTTTTATCGAAGAGAAAACAACTTTCAACCGATTTGCCTATCTTTGCTTTGAAATAATGTCGAATCTTAAATAATATATTTTGAATCCTATTTTCGCTCAAATAATATCACAAGCTCTTTCTATTTCGGAAAGACGAATAGCCCGTACTTTAGAACTATTAAACGAAGGGGCAACCATCCCATTTATAAGCCGTTACCGGAAAGAAGCAACCGGCGGATTAGACGAAGTAATCATTGCCGAAATCAGCAAACAATACAATAAGCTACAAGAAATCAGCAAACGGAAAGAAACAATAATCAATTCGATAGAAGAGCAAGGAAAACTCACGCCCGAGTTAAAAAGCCGGATAGAAAACTCGTGGGACAGCACCGAATTGGAAGACATCTACTTGCCATACAAACCGAAAAGACAAACGCGTGCCGAGATTGCCCGCAAGAAAGGACTCGAACCTTTGGCAAAAATCATCATGGCACAGAACGAACGAGATATGTATCGGCGAGCTGCACAGTTTATCACCGAAGAAGTCGAAAACGAAGAAAGTGCACTGCAAGGCGCTCGCGACATTATTGCCGAATGGATAAACGAGAATGAAGCAGCCAGAAACTCAATCCGTAATATATTCCAACGGGAAGCTCTTATCACTTCTAAAGTAATCAAAGGAAAAGAAGAGGAAGCAGCAAAATATAGAAACTACTTCGACTTCAGCGAATTGCTATCTAAATCTACCTCTCACCGCATTTTAGCCATGCGGAGAGGAGAAGCAGAAGGATTTCTTCGCGTAAACATTTCGCCAGACGACGAACATTCGGTCGAATCGCTCAACCGTCGCTTTGTAAAAGGCAATAACGAAGCATCCGAGCAAGTCGAAATAGCAGTAAAAGACGGATACAAACGCTTATTAAAACCGGCTATCGAAACAGAATTTGCCGCCTTATCCAAAGAAAAAGCCGACAATCAAGCCATCAAAGTATTTGCAGAAAACCTTCGTCAATTATTATTAGCTCCGCCACTGGGACAAAAGCGTGTATTGGGAGTTGATCCCGGCTATCGAACAGGATGTAAGTTAGCTTGTCTTGACTCACAAGGCAATCTACTGCACAATGAAACCATCTATCCGCATCCTCCACAAAACGAATGGGTAAAAGCCGGACAGAAAGTAATCTCAATCATCAATAGTTATAAGATAGAAGCCATTGCAATCGGCAACGGAACAGCCAGTCGCGAGACAGAACATTTCTTTACAAACTTACGATACAATAGTCCGATACAAATATTTGTCGTCAGCGAAGACGGAGCATCAGTATATTCCGCCTCTAAGATTGCCCGAGAAGAGTTTCCTGATTATGACATTACCGTACGCGGAGCAGTCAGTATTGGTCGTCGCTTAATGGATCCGTTGGCAGAATTAGTAAAGATTGATGCCAAATCAATAGGAGTTGGTCAGTATCAACACGATGTCAATCAGACGGAATTAAAAAGCTCGCTCGATCAGACGGTAGAAAATTGCGTTAACCAAGTTGGCGTCAACCTTAATACAGCAAGCAAGCACCTCCTTACGTATATCTCCGGGCTCGGACCTTCGTTGGCACAGAACATAGTAAACTATCGGGCAGAAAAAGGAGCATTTAAGTCGAGGAAAGACCTATTAAAAGTTCCACGTTTAGGAGAAAAGGCTTTCGAACAAGCAGCCGGATTTTTACGAATACCCGATGCAAACAACCCCTTAGATAATTCGGCCGTACACCCGGAGAGTTATTACATCGTAGAAACAATGGCAAAAGACCTAAATTGTACGGTCGAAAACTTAATCAAACAAAAAGAACTTCGCAATCAGATCGATCCGGAAAAATATGTAAATGAGAAAACCGGGATGCCAACTTTACTTGACATTCTGAAAGAGTTGGACAAACCCGGACGCGATCCGCGCGAAAACGTCAAGGTATTTGAATTTGATCCGAACATTCGAGAAATAACAGACCTTCGGGAAGGACAAATCTTGCCCGGGATTATCAGCAACATCACCAACTTCGGTTGCTTTGTCGACATCGGCATCAAAGAAAAAGGGCTGGTTCATATCTCTAACATGGCCGACCGTTATGTTTCCGACCCCACAGAGATAGTCTCTATCCATCAACATGTGCAAGTAAAAGTATTAAGTATCGACTTAGAAAGGAAGCGGATACAACTCAGTTTGCGGCAAGATTTGAAAGTATAAAGTATAAGGTTCGAAAGTATAAAGTTTGAAATCCTTTACTTATCGCTTTTCTCTTTCTACTTTTCTCCTGGCAGTTTCATCTAATGATACAAGTTGTCTCATCTAATGATACAAGTTGTCTCATCTAATGATACAAGTCGTCTCATCTAATGATACAAATCGTTTCATCTATTGATACGAACCGTTTCACCTATTGATACGGATCGTTTCATGGTATGATAATTTCAGAGACAGTAAATTAACAAACGAGGACATATTAGTAACCGATCAAAAAAAGTGGGCAGGACTCACGCCCGACCCACTCTCGTGTGATTTTTATCACGAAAAAACTATTTATTAATAAAGGCAAGCACTTGTCCTTTTTGAACTTGTTCGCCTTGTTTTGCATAAACACCTACGATCGTACCTCCTATCCCTACATTTACTGGGGTAATACCGTAATTGTCTTGTATGTAGCATATGCTTTTCCCTTTTTCAATTGTATCTCCTTCGAAAGGAGCAGTCGATACGTCAGTCATATCATATTGCCATAATACCTGACCTCTCTGCGGAGCATGTACCGGACGAGCATCAGGATAAACGGAAGTAATTTTCTCCACATCAAACGATGGCACTTCAATTACCGGACGCTCTACATAGATTGGTGCTCCTGCCTTAGCTTTCGCTTGTTCTAATTCTTGATTGAATCTATTCTTAGCCACTCCCGATCTCATATCAAGGTATTGGCGTTCGTGCATAGCATATTCGAAAAGCTCTTCTTGATCCGGTCCTTCTTCCCATCCTTTTTCTTTCATCTCTTTTCGGAAGCGGTCGAGTTCATCAGGGAAAGCAGCTTGAGGATCTCCTTCGTAAAATTCTAATCCTTGCGACTTAGCCAACTCTACGATTTCCGGAGCCAACGGACCGGGTAATTTACCGGTTTTACCAAGAATCATGTTCCAGCTATCTTTGTCTATCATTGAGAAGCGAGGTTCGTTCTTGGCCATTGCAAAGATATTCATCAAGGCAATATTTTTCACATATTGGCTAAAAGGAGTTACCAATGGAGGATAACCGAGCATTGGCCATATATTTTCTACTTCCTGGAACAATTGAACTAATAAATTATTGAGAGTAACTTCCGGTTTGCCTTGTTGACGAAGTGCCATATTAATAGCTCCATGCATTCCCTTCAAGTCTGCCATCATAGAACCCATCATTCCTCCCGGCAATCCGCAGCCTACCAATAGCGAAGTAGAATGTTTATTTCCCGGATCGATGAAATATCCTAAGAAGTCATCAATAAAAGTTTGTGTCAGATGTCGAGCTTCCATATAAGCATTCATATTAATATCGGGAACAAGATAGCCCGCATCTTTCAACATGGCTTGAATAGTAATAACATCCGGATGCACCATCCCCCACGAAAGCGGCTCCATAGCTACATCAATATAATCAACTCCCGCATGAGCGGCTTCAAGCATCGATGCAACAGAGAATCCGGGACCTGAATGTCCGTGATATTCTATCGGAATATTCGGATGACGGCTTTTTATATTTTTGATTATTTGCCCAACACTGTAAGGACGGCCTATGCCCGCCATATCTTTCAAGCAAATTTCTTCTGCTCCGGCTTCGATCAATTGCTCGGCCAGGTTAACGTAGTAATCAACAGTATGCAACGGAGAGTAAGTTATACATAAAGAGGCTTGAGGAATCATTTTACCTTCTTTCGCATATTGAATGGAAGGAATAATGTTTCGTGGGTCGTTCAGCCCACAAAAGATACGAGTAATATCAACTCCTTGTGCATGTTTTACTTTATACATAAGTTTGCGAACATCGGAAGGAACCGGATTCATCCTTAATCCGTTTAATCCTCTATCAAGCATATGAGTTTGGATTCCTACCTTATTAAAAGGTGCAGTAAACTCACGAACAGCTGTGTTTGGATTTTCGCCATACAACAAATTAACTTGCTCAAAAGCACCACCGTTTGTTTCTACTCGAGCAAAACAATTCATATCGATAATAACCGGTGCGATTTGTTTTAACTGATCTACGCGAGGTTGGTACTTTCCTGACGATTGCCACATATCGCGGTAAAGCAAACTAAACTTAATCTCTTTTTTCATTTCTTAGTATATCTATTATTACTGGTTAACATCTATTATAAGCTAATAAACGCAAAGATAGATTGCTTTTTCGAAATCAAAAAAACATAGAGCAACAATAATTTATGTTATATAACAGCTTTTACAAAAAAGCACAAAACAACCCGATTATGTATAAATCTATAACTTTACACACAACTCAACTGACACTTTGATCGTTTTAGACTATCTTATAGATTTTAGAATAGTGTCCAGATTTATGGACTCAAAATTAGGAATAACAGAGCTGCAATAAGGCTCGATCATTTCTTTAGGATGGGTAGTAGATAAACCAATCACTTTCATTCCGGCAGCATTCCCCGAATTAATCCCATTCAAAGAGTCTTCGAAAACAACACCACACTGAGGATCTACACATAAGTCTTCTGCGGAAAGTAAATAACACATCGGATTAGGCTTACCTTCTCTCACTCGCTCGCCGGAAACTACAGACTGGAAGTATTGTTCTAATGGCAATTGAGAAAAAACATAGTCCAACTTTCTATCGCTCGAACTGGTAACCAACCCGGCTGGAATATCTGCCTTCTTCAACTCCTCTAAAAAGTCAATAACTCCCGGTATCGGAACAATATCCATTCGTAGATCAAAAGCTTTGTTGTCAGCCTCGATTTCTTCTTGCACCTCGATCGGGAAAGAGTAAAAATATTTTGTCATTATATTAGGCAAAGTATTCCCTTTGATTACTTTTTCAAAATCACGAATAAGTAAATTGTATTTTTGAGCTATCGTTCTCCAAAAGAGATCATATTGAGGTTCGGTATCAATAATAACACCGTCGAGATCGAAAAAAAAGGCAATATTTTGTTCCATTATATGAGATAAAAAACGCCCTGAGAAAGAACCTCAGGACGTAATGAATATTTCTTAAATATAAATTTATTCTCCTACTACACTCTCTTCTTCTACCGGAGAGCTTTCAAAAGGAAGAGCATCGATCGGCTGAGTAGCTTCAGGCTGAACGCTTTCGACATTTATACCAACACTTGATCCTTGACCACTTGTCCGCATTGATACTGTAGAAAGGACACATAAAACAACAACAGATGCGGCTAAATACCAAGTTGCTTTTTCTAAAAAGTCGGTTGTTTTGCGAACTCCCATTACTTGATTAGAAGAAGAGAAACCGGCAGCTAGTCCACCACCTTTAGAGTTTTGAATAACTACAATAAGAATTAGAAGGATTGCAGCGATGACGATTAATATCGTTAAAAAAGTAGTCATTTGTTTATGATTTTATTTATCTGTTAATAATCAATTTCTCCAAAAATCGAATTTGGTCTGCAAAGTAACGGTTTTTTTCCGGATTACGCAAATATAATTGACGTATTATTTCCAAAGCCTTATCGTATTTCTTCTGCTTTAGGTATATTTTCGCCAGTGTTTCCGAGAAAAAACTTTCTTCTTCAAAGTTGTCTAAATCAGGCAATTTATCTTCCTCCGAAGTATCTTCCTCTTTCAATTCGATTCGGATAGGTTCTGTTTTATCTTTTTCAAGGAAGCGATCAATTGCATCTTGGTGTTGCATCGGAGAATAATCGTCTCCCTTCTCTTCCGGCAAATCAGAACTTAAAAGGGATACATAATCCGCAGCGACTACATCGCTTCTTTCTATCAACTTTAACGAATCTGTTTCTTGAGGTTTATCTCTTAAGAACAAATCAATCAAATCAAACGACGAACCACTTGCCGATTCTTCTATCTGTTCTAAGCGATTAATTAAATCGGGAGAGAAAGAATCTTTTTCCAAAAGTAAGAACAAGCGCTCTCTATTATTCAAACAACAAGCTGTTTTCCTCAATTCGGAAGAGAAACGAGAATCTCTTAGCTCTTTTAGATTTAATGTATATAAAAAACGGGCGGTTTGAAAATAAGGGTATTCATCCAATATGCTCTCCAAATCGGCTAACGAATCTTTCGTAAAAGAAAAACTCGGATTCATCATTAATATAAATTCTTCTGCCCGCATAAGATAATTACCAATTTGCTACTGTTGCATTATAAATTTGGTCAACTAATTCTTCACATATCTGACGACAAAGCTCATCTTCTACGTCGCTCAACAAGGTATTAGTACTATCAAATTCCCGATAAGCAGTAAATGTCTGTCCACTTATATCTTGTCCTTGTTCTTTTGTATTTTCGTAATCAACCCGAACCGATATAATTAGTTTCGTCATAGAAGCATAAGTATCTTCTTTTACTCCTAAGTCTTGTGTTGTATACTGTGTTATCTCTCCGGATATTTCAATATCACCATTAGCAGAAACCGGAGTCAAGCGAGTTTGTTCGATAAAGCGATTATTTAGCTCTTGATCTAATATTTGCGAAAGCATAGTATTGACCATAGCGGCTCGGTTAGGAAATTCATGAATTGTAATAGTCTTTGTTAGATCATAATTGATTGTTCCTCCATCAAATTTATAGGAGAAAGAGCAAGAAGTAATCAGCAAAGTTATAAATAGAGTTAGTATTACTTGTTTTTTATTCCAAACCATATTCTTTTATTTTACGATAAAGGGTTCTTTCTGATATTTGTAAATCTTGGGCAGCATTTCTTCGTTTGCCATTATTTCGTTCCAAAGCATTTTTTATCATTTCTACCTCAACCTCTTCCAACGAAGGCATTTGCTTGCTTGACATCAATGAAGTCAGAGGTTTATTTTCTTCTTTTATTTCGTCAGCATAAGGAACTTGTTCTTTCTCTTGCGGCTCATATTCCTTTAAGATTGGCGTAGAAGTAGTATAAGCAACCGGAGATACGTCTTGCGATACAGCATTTTGAACCATTCCGGGAATCAACTTTTTCAACTCATTAATATCGCGCTGCATATCGAAAATAATTCGATAAAGTAATTCACGTTCGTTCTTAAAGGTACTATTATCGGAAGATATAACAGCCGGCAAGTTATCTACATCCGGCGTGAGCAAATACGTTTTTAATATTTCCGGCGTAATTTCTCTATTTTGTTCAATAATAGACATTCGTTCCGTGATATTCTTTAACTCTCGAATATTACCCGGCCAACGGTATTTAGTTAAAGCATCTTTTGCCTCTTCCGTAAGATGAATAGCCGGCATTCGGTATTTCTCCGCAAAATCGGAAGAAAATTTCCTAAAAAGTAAATAAATATCATCTGTTCTTTCTCGCAACGGAGGGATATTAATAGGAACTGTATTTAAACGATAATAAAGGTCTTCCCGGAATTTACCATTCCGAATAGCCCATTGCAAATCAACATTTGTTGCCGCTACAATCCTAACATCCGTTTTTTGAACATGAGACGAGCCAACTTTCATAAACTCTCCATACTCTAAAACACGAAGAAGACGGGCTTGAGTAGCTATTGGCAACTCTCCTACCTCATCTAAAAAAATAGTTCCCTTGTTTGCCACCTCGAAATATCCTTTTCTATCGGAAAGTGCACCTGTAAAAGAGCCTTTTTCGTGTCCAAACAATTCAGAATCGATTGTTCCTTCCGGTATAGCTCCACAGTTTACCGTAATATAAGGTCCATGTTTACGGGCAGAACTTTGATGAATAATCTGAGGAAAGTATTCTTTTCCAACTCCACTTTCCCCCGTAATCAATACCGTAAGGTCTGTCGGAGCAATTAGAAGAGCTTTTTCCAATTCACGATTAAGAAGAGAACTGTTTCCTATTATCCCAAAGCGCTGTTTAACTGTTTGCAAATCTATCATATATCGAAACAAATTTTATTAACCTTATATTATTATCTAATATTTGCGATACTTATAATATCTGCAAATACACCGGCTGCGGTTACTGCTGCTCCGGCTCCATATCCTTTGATAATCATCGGAGACTCGTTGTATAACTCCGTTGTCATCATAATAATATTGTTACTTCCTTCCAGTTCGAAGAATGGATGATTTCTTTCTACCGCTTGTAAACCTACCGAGCACTTTCCATTATCCATTTCTGCTACATAACGGAATTTCTTACCTTCTTGTTCCAGCGACTTCCTTTTCTCTTCAAACTCGGTATCTAATTCTGATATTGTATCCCAAAATTCGTCTAATGAACCTTCAAAGTATTTGGCCGGGATAAAACTTTCTTGTTTTACATCTTCGCGATTCACTTCATAACCGGCTTCTCTCGACAAAATGACTAATTTTCGAATCACATCCATTCCACTTAAATCGAGACGAGGGTCTGGTTCTGAAAATCCGCAGTCTTTAGCCATCCGGATTGCTTGGCTAAGTTTTATGTCTTTACTAATTGTATTAAATATATAATTCAGAGTTCCGGACAAAACAGCTTGTAGTTTCAATATCTTATCTCCGCTATTTATCAATGCATTCATTGTATTGATTATCGGAAGCCCCGCCCCTACATTAGTTTCGAAAAGATATTTCACTCCCGAACGACGAGCAATCTTCTTTAAACGCGAATAATTTTCAAAAGATTCGGATGCCGCAATTTTATTCGCAGTAACTATCGAGATGTTATTTGACAACATATCTCCATACAAGCTTGCAATTTCTGCATTTGCCGTACAATCGACAAAAACCGAATTAAATATATTCATTTTAAGAATTTCTTCTTTCAATAATTCAGGCGACGAATCTTGACCTTTCGTGTCTAATTCGTTTTTATATGCAGATAAGTCAACCCCTTCGCGAGTCAAAAACATCTTACGAGAATTGGCAACTCCTACAACATTTAGCTTTAAACGGTTTTTCTCCATCAACTTCTTTTGTTGCCCATGAATTTGTTCCAACAAATTTCCACCAACAGTGCCGACACCTACTACAAAAAGATTTAAGACTTGATACTCCGACAAGAAGAACGAGTCGTGAATCGAGTTCAAAGCCTTGCGTAAATATTTGGCTTTAATTACAAAAGAAATATTAGTTTCACTGGCTCCTTGAGCACAAGCTATTACACTAATTCCGCTACGTCCTAATGTTTCGAAAAGTTTACCTGCTATTCCGGGAGTATGCTTCATGTTTTCGCCCACGATAGCTACCGTAGCCAAACCTTTCGACGCTTTTATGTCATGTATTTCGCCTTGCGCTACTTCTAACTTAAACTCAGATTGAAGAACTTCTACTGCTAAATCAGCATCTTCGTCTTTAACAGCGATCGAAGTTGTATTCTCTGATGAAGCCTGAGCTACCATAAATACGGAAATTCCAACGGAAGTCAAGGCTTTGAATATTCTATAATTCACCCCAATTACTCCTACCATTCCAAGACCTTGAACGGTAATCAGGCTGGTATCGTGAATCGATGATATACCTTTAATTAATTTCCCGTTTCTATTCTCCGATTTCCGGGAAATAAAAGTTCCCGGCGAGCTTGGGTTAAACGTATTCTTGATTAAGATTGGGATATTTGAATGATATGCCGGAAAAATAGTTGGAGGATAAATTACTTTCGCTCCGAAATTCGAAAGCTCCATAGCCTCCAAATAAGTTAATTCCTCTATCAAATATGCGTTATTAATTATTCTGGGATCAGCTGTCATAAAACCATCAACATCTGTCCATATCTCCAATTTATTAGTAGTTAATGCCGATGCTAAAATAGAAGCCGTATAATCAGAACCTCCTCTGCCGAGATTCGAAATCTCTCCGGTTTTCTTGTCGCTTGCAATAAATCCGGGAACAACCGATACGGAGGGTAAATCAACGAACATTTCTTTAAGCAAAGCATTTGTTGTGTCGAAATCAACAATATGTTTCTTGAATTGCTTTATTGTTTTAATAAACTTACGTGCATCAAACAATTTTGCATCAGGAAATACATTAACAACAATCAAAGAACTCAAACGTTCTCCATAACTAACAACAATATCGGAAGTCTTTTGCGAAAGATCTCTAACAAGAAATACACCCCGTAAGATATTACCCAATTCTTCCAAAAGAACTGTAATCTCTTTCAGAACTTCGTTGCGCTTATTTGTTTCTTGAATAACATTTTCAACGGTTTCAACATGGGAAAGTATCAGTTGATTATACTCATTTTCATAAGCACAATCGCCCAAAGAAGCCAAACGAGCGGTATTTAACAAACGGTCAGTCACACCACCCATTGCTGAAACTACAACAATAACAGGCTCTTGCTCTCCTTGAACAATCTCTTTTACCTTTAATATACTACTTGCAGATCCTACAGAAGATCCGCCAAATTTCATTACTTTCATCTATTATTGCTTCTTCTTATGCTTCGCCAATCGGGCCGATAATAGGAGGATTGAATCCTTTTCCTTGCAATTTTATCTCTCCGTTTTGAGATTCGTATTTCTTTACATTATCAATCAAAGCCAACATCAACCGTTTTGCGTGTTCGGGAGTTAAAATTACTCGCGATTTTACTTTCGCTTTGGGAATACCCGGCATAATCCGAACAAAATCTACAACAAATTCTGATGATGAATGAGCGATCACCGCCAAATTAGAATAGATACCTTGAGCAACTTCTTCGCTCAGTTCGATTTGAATGTTGTTTTGTGATTGTTTATTATCCATAACTATAATAATAAATATGACAAGCTGTCATGTTTGAAACGACAAATGTAATCATTATTATTCAATGATAAATGATGATTAAGGAATAAAATTCAGATCCTAATATTTCTTTTCAGTAAGAAAAGAGGAAGAAATCAGACTTTTTCTATTTCCCCATTTTATTTCCAAACATATCAATTCAAAAAATAGTAGATCTCGTATCGTTTTCTGTACAGACAATTATTATTTTCTGTACAGAATAGTTTCATTCTCTGTACAGAAAACTTTTAAAACCTAAAACATTTCCATCGATGTTGCACGACAAGTGTTTCAAACTCCTAATATATTTTTAAAGAACAAGAAGCATAAGTAGATGAAAAAGAAGAAGAAAATAACGAAAAGTTCAAATCATTTTATTTACATAACTTGCATATTCCAAAAATATACATTAATTTTGCAGTCCGAATCTTAAAGGGCTCGATTAAGAGGATGTTAAAAAACTCCCGCCCCCGGAAATAACTGTAAAAAATTAACAGAAATGTACGTAATCGTAGACATTCAAGGTCAACAATTCAAAGTTGAAAAAGACCAAAAGTTATTTGTTCATCACCTAGGAGGTGAAGAAGGTGCTAAGGTTGAATTTGAGAAAGTTCTTTTAGCAGACAACAACGGAACAGTAACTGTAGGAACTCCTGTTATCGAAGGAGCTAAAGTTGTAGCCGAAATAATTAAACCTTTGGTAAAAGGTGATAAAGTTTTGGTATTTAAGAAAAAGAGAAGAAAAGGATACCGTAAATTAAACGGACATCGTCAACAATTCTCTCAAATTGTGATTAAAGAAATTCAAGCTTAATTCGTTAAAATCTTAGAAAAATGGCACATAAAAAAGGAGTCGGTAGTTCAAAGAACGGACGCGAATCGCATAGTAAACGATTAGGCGTTAAAATTTTTGGTGGACAAACTTGCAAAGCAGGAAACATCATTATCCGTCAACGCGGAACACAGCATCATCCGGGCGAAAATGTAGGTATTGGTAAAGATCATACCCTTTTTGCTTTGACAGACGGTGTTGTAGCTTTTCGTAAAAGAAGAGATAATCGCTCTTATGTTTCTATCCAACCGGTGATCGAAGCTTAAGAATAAGTGATAAAATTAAACAATTAGGGCTGCTTGATTACTCAGGCAGCCCTAATTCATGCATTAGCATTAAAAAAAACACAAAGAAAGTTATATTTGAAAAAACTATTTTTTAATAAATTTTACAGCAAGTTGCTCTTCTAAAGTAGATACTCCTAATAAATAAAGAGCAGGAGTCAAATGATTCACGTCAATACTTTTATGACTAATACCTTCTTCCATAAATTCCGTGAAACAAAGAATCTTACTTCCCATCAGATTATTTATACTTACTTCCACATTTTGAGATTTACTTAGATTAAGTTTAAAAGATAATTTATCTTTTACCGGATTAGATAATAACTCTATTTCGTTTTGAGAAATCGGCTCGTCTATATTATCATATTCGCTTTCTAAGTGAAACGTGTTTGTTCCCTCTTTAACTTCAAACTGCTCGATAGTTCCATTAAAATGGATAATTAAAGTATACGGTTTATTCGATTCAACCGTAACTGTGGCTTTATTTAAATCAAGTTTTCTATCATCAGTAATGATTGTTGTTGTAATATCAGCCATTCTTAAATTCCGGATCCCGTGTCTATCCGCGCGTTGTAAGTAATAGTTGATCGTTTTACTGGCTCCGTTCATCCTAAAACCCAATATATTTTCTATCAAGACAGAAATAGGTCCTAAACCTGTCCAACCAACAAAATCTTTTCGACAAAACTCTGCATCAGTATAATCATGAACTCCCGGATTTAATACGCCATCTTTTCTATCCGGAGCATAGTTTTCCCACAAAGTTCCTGTTTGTAAAAACACTTCATAAATACCTTGTACATATCTTTCTGATGCTTCTCTGGCAAAGGAATTGTATCCTACGGTCTCTAATCCTTTTATAATTGCATAATTAGTAGGAGCCCATGCAGCACCTCTCCAATATCCTCCGTTCGATTTATACTCAGAATGAGAAGCAGAAAGCGAAGGAAATACCATATCTCTCCAAAATTCATTTGGATTTTTCAAGTGTTTTACCAATTCCGCATCTTGTTTTTCGGAAGTAATTCCTGCAAGCATCGGCCAAAAACAAGCGGCAGTTTTCCAATTTGTTTTTACTCCTTTTACATTTACATCATAATATATTCCATCTTCTTCGCTCCACATCCACTGATTGATTCGTTCTCCTATTTCGGCAGCCTTATCTTTATATAATTTTGCCTTTTCGAGATAACCAAGTTCTTCGCAAATAGCGGCGATGTTATTGCATTGAATAACCATTTGACACGACATATCCACCCAACCTTGTTCGTCAGATGCATAATGTCCTCCTGATCGACCGGTATCGCGAGGTGTATTATCCATTCCGGAAGCTTGTCCATTGCTCCAGTATAACTTATGTTGGGTACTTTTTCCCAAACGAGCGTTCTCTACAAATTCAAAATATTTTTCAAGAACCGGTAATACATATTCAAATCGAGACTTATCTCCCGTTGCTTGATAATACTCTACTTCGGCCCAACTAAAAAGAGGTGGATTAATTAGATTAGAAGACGACTCGTCAAACCAATCATTACCGCTAACTTCATTAATAGCGCGACAAATACTTCCACTAATTTTTTGCCGGCAATAAAAGTTATCGAAAGATTGTATTCCCGGAAATATATGATGAGAATATTTACTGAACATAGTCATAAATATCATATCCCATTGAAAGATATTACTATCAAAAGCTTCGTCCAACCAATTCGAAACAAAAGGAGAACCTGATACCGGAGCTTTGATATTTGAGAAAGCAATCTGCCAAGCTTTATTATAAAGATTGATCCATTCGCTATTATCATCAATAATAGGAACCGGCAACAAGCTTTTATTTGCGTTATAAGTAGGAATTGGTTCCGGTGTATATTTCTTTTTATAAAAATAGACTCCTCGATCCGACAAATAAACATCATCTCCCGGTACCTTAATCGTTATATTCCGAACATCTGCAGATGCCAAACCATCGTTATTAGAAGATATAATGACTCCGACAAAAGCCGTTTTTGCAAATTCAATACTTTCGGGATAATACAATTCTATCCAGTCATTTCCATCAGAAGAATAATAAGAAGCTACAAATCCGTTCTTTCTTATCACTTTCAACCATCCGACCGAAGCAGTTGTTTCCGATACATATTGGGAAGTTTTAGTTGCTGTAGTATATCTACGATTAGATGACAATTCGTCTTTGGTAATAGCCGACATAACATATTTCGAGTTTGCCGACAAAGCATCTCTAATCATAACTCCAACCGTTGTATTGACTCCGGTTTTAGTAATAATTTCTGCCGTAACTTCTACATCTCCGGAAAATTCTTGATAAAGGAAATGAAACTGATCATTTGTTGTACCCAGTCCTAAGCCTCCTCCTTTAAGTGTGAATACTTCATTCACATATTCAACCGATCCTACTCCCGAAACACCAATATCTGTGTTGTGGTATCCCAAAGGAAGCGAAGACAAACCTTGATAAGTAAACGCCGATGAACTTAAAACGCTCGACATTCGCCCTTCTTCGTTGACAATAATAGCATGTACTTTATAAGACTCATCTTTTGTCAGTTTCTGCGAAAAGCCCAATTTCTCCGTAGTATTTGGGGAAGAATAAAAACCAAAGCCCGAAGCAAGAACAGATGTTCCTCCTCCTAATATTTCTGCTACATTAAGTGATTCATTATCTTTTGTTACTGCCCAATTAATTGTTCCTTTTTGAGTAGCATTAACTTCGATATGAGGTGTAGAGTTGGTACTTTCCTTAAATTCCAAGCTATTAATCGCCGGAACTTCTTTGGTAAAACGAGTAACATATATAGCACTTCCCGTTACAGTTCCATTTCTACTATTAGTAGTTTTGTCTGTTACATCTCCATCTAATTGCCAATAGCCAACCAATCCGGGCTCATTTCCATTCAGTCTTGAAGTATAATTTGTTGCAATTTCACTAGCAGAACGAGCAACATCCCAAATACGCAGATCATCTATCTGTCCAACAAAAGATTCAGAAGCGGTTGTTGTGATAGCTCCAAATGTTAATTTATCAGTTGTACACTGTGGAGTATTTCGCATACTGCTTGAACTTCCGGCAAGAAGCCCATTTATATAGAGAGTTGCATTTGTTCCGTTTCGAGTTATAGCAACATGCGTCCACTCATTTGCAACAATATTTACAGAAGACTCAAATGATTTCCACGACGTACCAATCCACTCTCCTAATTGAAGCTGATTATTAGACAATCTAAATAACCAAGCATCACCGTTTGCGCCTCCTGCTACATTTTTCCAACTAACAATTGTCTTCGTTCCATTTATATTTGGGACTTTAATCCAAGCCTCGACGGTCAATGTTGTAGGAGTAGAAAAGTGAGGAATTGTTATATAATTCGCATTAGATCCTGTAACTGAAAAAGCCTTATCTTCTTGAGCAAAAATACAAAAAGACGAAATCAACAAGAAGAAAAAAGCAAATAACATTTGTTTCATAACAAAAAGAATAACAACAGGGGAAATAGAAATAAAATCATTTCCCCTGTTTGTATTTTATAAAATTATTTTATACGATTTTTTATTTATTGTAACTATATATATACCTTTTGGAAGATAAGTTGTTTTATAATCCACCTCAACTCCGGTTATTGTATAGACTTTGCATACGTCGTTCGTTTGTAAACCCTCAACAATAATCAGTCCGTTGCGAGTATAAACTAATATACCTTTCTCTTCCAAATCTTCAATACCATCAGCTTTTCTAAGATCAACTAAGATATTATCTCCGGATTTATCGTATAAAGATCCATCTATTGAAGAATAAACCGGGTTTTCCGAATCAACAACAATTGATTCAAGATTAGGTATTTCTGCCAAACTTCCAGCTCCATTAGAAAAACTCAAGCGAGATAATTCTAAGTTAGGAATAACCGCATTTGAAGTTAAAGTAGATGATAGTTCAGAGAAACCGACACACGCAGAAGTTGCAATTGAAAATCTCTCCATATTTCCTGATCCTTTTATCGTAGCGATGTAGTTCGATTCGTTATAAGACAATGATATTCCCAAATCTTTTCTTGAACCTCGAAGTACTTTAACAGTATTTGGGAAAATATGTTTTACCGCTCCGTTACCATATTTGTAAACTATGGTTCCCGAACTGTTATCTCCGCTTGCAGTTCCATTATTTAACCAGAACTGAAATCCTCCGGAATAATTATCTAAAGTTGCTACATTACCTGTTGCTAACAAGGCGGTACCCCATTGATTTGCATTTTCTCCCGAAGTATTAATAACCGCATTTACAATCCATGCTTCATTTGCCTCAACTGGTTTGCTTAAGGTTATAGGAAGATTTGCAAAAGGTTTTTCTTCAAGAATATTAGTTGTGATACGAGTTTCCAAGCTGGTCAATGTAGCCGGGATTTCGATTGTTTCAATTGTTGTATTTCCCTTAAACAAATCGATCTCTAAGGAAGTGATATTATATGAACTTTCTCCGATTGTTACAGACGATGGCAATACTAAATCTGCCTGTCCTGATTCAATAACTTTAGTAAGAGTAATACCGTTACCTGTGAAAGCATAATCGAAACTCCAACCGTTTATCTCTAAAACATCGTCTTCTATGATTCCATATTCACTCATATCTAACAACAATTCGTTATCGGCAGTATATAAAGATCCTCCTACCGACGAATAAACTTCATTTTCAGGAGATACATATATATATTGTAAATTAGGAACATCAGATAAAGAAGAAGCTGTTTTTGCATAGTTCAACTTTGTTATATCCAATTGATTGAATTTACCTGCATTAGACAAGGTTGTAGATAGTTGAGAAAAACCATTCGATGCTTGAGTCGGAGTAATTACATAAGACTCTACATTGTCGTTTGCTTCAACAACAGCTGTATATTCGCCGCTATCGTAAGCTAACCGAATCGTAATATCTGCAATTGAACCGGCCGGAACTTTAATTGTTTCCGGGAATGTGTATTTCGTTGCTCCTAATCCGTATTTATATACCAATGTTCCACTACTATTTGCTCCGGCAGCCGTACCATTATTCAACCAAAACTGGAATCCTCCCGAATAATCATCTAATGTTGCTACATCTCCGGTTGCTAACAATGCCGTTCCCCATTGATTTGCAGATTCGCCAGCCGTATTAATCTTTGCCGTTACTACCCAAACATCAGACGACTCTATTGGAGATGCTAATGTAATAGGCGTAGTATTCGTAGGTTTTACTTCCGGAGATTCCGTAGAAATAATAGTTCCTAAGCTAACAATACTTGCAGGCAGAGAGATTTCTGATAATACTGTGTTGTCCTTGAACAAGTTTTCGGCTAAAGAAGAAATAGTATATGTAACATTATCAATATCTACTGTTGCCGGAATATCTAAATATTCTGTTCCTGAATTTACTACTTTTGTCAAAATCAAACTATTTCCAACAGAGAGATAATTAAATTCCCATCCATTAGTTAAGGATAATATTTTTTCAACAACTATGTTGTACTCACTTAAATCAACTAATAAATCTCCCGTTGTTTTATCATACAAAGATCCATTATCAGAAGAATAAACCGGATTGTTTACATTTACCGAAATATACTCCAAATTAGGAGCGTTTAACAAACTTCCGGCTGTAGTTTCAAACGCATATTTAACCAGTTCAAATACAGAATAAGAACCTGTAGCCGGAATTGATGTCGACAATTTAGAGAATCCGGCAGATGTTGCTTCGATCAAAGCCGTTTCTGTATTTTCTCCTGAAGAAATAGTTACTGCATATTGACCATCTTTATACAATATAGAGATTACAATATTTTCTTTCGAGGCAGTTGTAACTAATATATCATCCGAAAAAGTATGCTTTGTTGCTTCTCCCGCAGTCTTAAATACAAATCTTCCTGAACTATTAGCTCCACTTACAGTTCCATTATTCAACCAAAACTGAAATCCTCCGGTATAATCATTTGCTGTAGGATTTTCTCCCGTTGCTAACAAGGCAGTACCCCACACATTAAATGACGAACCTCCTGTATTTACTGTTGCATTTAAAGTCCAAATATCACTTGCTTCTATTGGAGACTGTAATGTTATTGGCGTATTCGACAACGAAATCATCGGATCTGGCGTCTCGCTTGATATAGCTGCACTTAGACTAACAAGGGTAGCCGGGATTGATAATCTCTTTAAGATTTCGTTTCCTGCAAAAAGATCATTTTTTATTGAGGTTATTTCATAAACAATACCGTCGATTGTTACCGACTCGGGAATTATTAATGTATTTCCTCCCACTGAAACTACTTCAGTCAAAATCAATTCTGATCCATAAATAATATAATCGAAAGCCCAATCTCCTATTTGTATCGGATCTTTCTCGTCAGAATTATATTCGCTTAAGTCGATAAGTAATGTACTTCCGGTAGAATCGTACAAAGAACCGTTTTCGGAAGAATAAACCGGGTTGCCCGGATTTACAGAAATATGGGTTAAGTTAGGCACATTAGAAAGTGCTCCCGCCGCTTCATTAAAGGTAAACGTAGTAATTTCCAAATTAGAAAAATTATCACTTGAATTTAGTGCACTGGAAAGTTGGCCAAATCCTGCAAAAGAAGCCGAAACTACCTTATCTTCCTCAGTAACTATCCCGTCGATTATTTTAGTATATTTTGCATAAAAACTTACACCATCGAATGTTAATGATATAGAAAGATCGTCTGTGTCTCCAAATAACATCAAGGCATTGTCGGAGTTTATAATTGTAGAGCCATTATATTTCAAAGTTAATTTACCATTATAGTTTCCCGAACTGGCCGGATTTCCATTATTTACCCAAAATTGGAATCCTCCGGCGTATGAATCGGCAGTAGGAGAAGATCCTGATGCCAAAAGACCCGTTCCCCATTTGTTAGCAGCCAAACCTCCTGTATTAACAGTTGCATTAAGTTTCCAAATATCGCTTGGTAAAATAGCAGTTTCTAATATTATCGGATTGTCTGCATAAGGTTTGCTCGAAGGGATTTGAGTCGAAACCGCAGCATCTAAAGAGATTAATGTAGTAGGAATCGTAATTTTTTTCAAAGTTTCGTTACCTGCAAACAAATCATCTTGCAACGCTGTGATAGTATAGCTATCCCCATCAATATCAATAGTCGAAGGAATGACTATTTTTTCGTCTCCTGAGGTGATTACTTTTGTTAAAGTAACATTATTACCAATAGTCTCGTAGGAAAATGACCATCCATTAATTTCCAACACATCAGATGCTGAAAGGGTAATTGGAGAGATTAACAGAACAAACAAAAGTATGTTCAAATAAGATAATGTTTTTTTCATGTGGTTGATACAAATTAAAGTTAATACTCAATACAAAAGTAAACTTATAATAGGAACAAAAAAGATTTGGGAGTAGTAATATAAAGAAATAAACATTATATCCGATTGAAAACAAGCAAAATAACATAGATCAAAAAAATAAGATAAGGAAAGAATCGGGAGTATCGAATATAAATAAATATTTATTTATATGAGATTTGGCATAAAGAAATTGACTTATAATAGGAAAGTAAAAAAGGATAGTAGAACTTGAATCAAGTTATAGTAGAACTTAACCTAAGTTATAGTAGAACTTTGGTGAAGTTATAGTAAAACTTTGATCAAGTTGTAGTAAAACTTTGGAGAAGCAATCAGGAAGGGTCTTCAATTCTTTTGATTCTATCTTCAAATTGATCGCCCGAAACTAATGCTTTGTTTCGAAGACGGGCGCGATAGTTGTATACCGTTTTGATCGAACAGTGTAAAAAGTCTGCTATATCAGAACTATCTGTAATACCTAAACGGATAAGTGCAAAAATTCGCAATTCGGATGACATACTATTGGTTTTCTTTTGAGAGAATTTCTCATCATCCGGCAACAGAGCATTTATTTCGTCAATAAAATCAGGATAAAGGTTGAAAAAAACCTTATCAAACAGCTCATATAATTCTTTTAGTTCGTTGTCGATAAAATCTCTCGACTTAAGAGATGAGACTAATTCGGCCATTTGATTGTTCATCGCTTTTTTGTTAAGGTTATTGCGATATGCTTCCATTTTCTTCACGTATAGAGAACATACATGCAAAAATTGGGTTATATAGGTTTCTTTCAGAAAATTAGTTTTAGACAAGTCCTTATTTATCAATTCTAATTTTTCGTTTACTTTACTTAGTCGCCGATTCGAATCATTTAATTTCTCGCGGATAGCATTTAGTCTGTACATTTGACGTCGAATATAAATAATTCCAACAACTAAGAGGAAAGAAATAATTATAGTTACCACCGTCAAGTAAAAGAACCGGTCTTTCTCGTTTCGGAGTTTATGTTGGTAAGATTTTTCTATAATCGGAAATATCTTGGATGCTTCCAACATTCTCATGTAGCAGTTAGTAAATATAGCATCCTCCATTGATTGAGAAATACAGTTATATGCCCGGTCAATATCGTCAGTTTCGTAGCAAGCTGTTGCAAGCGAGAGAAAAGATTCATGTTCTCTTACCGCATTCTTCAAGTCGCCAATAGCAGAAATAGCAAAATATTTTTTTTGCATTTCATAATTTCCTTCGGCTTCGTATGTTTTACCGATATTATTAGCTAATTTCGCTTGCAAATGACTTCCTTCTTCTGCATTTTCGAACAGAGGTAATATTATTTTTCTACCTTCTTCCCACTGCTTATCACTAATTAATTTGTCGTAGATTAAATAAGGATACCCCCCTTCTTCTTGATCGGTTACAGCTAATAAAGAGTCTTGGTAATTAAAATATTCCATTGGCAATACTTTATCCGAGAGAGAATAGTAATAGTAAAACTCTTTGCATACCGAGTAGTATTTTTTCATCAGATTACAGGCAAAAGAATCTTCCCGAATACATTTCAAATCATTAATTACGCTTATAGACATGCCTCGAGAAGCATCAATTCGGATCAAGTTTAGTTTATTATAAGTTAATAAACTTAGGTCGTCTATCTCTTTAGCAATAAGAATATTATTTTCTAAATAAACTCTGGCGCTATCGGGGATATATGTTTTATATTCTGCATATAAACTTTGGTTGATCTGCGCTTGTTGGTCTAAAGTAATATTAGGAGTATTGAATTGTTTTTTCAGTGCTGCAATAGATTCTTCTTTCTTTTCTATATAGAGAGTTTTATTCTCCATCGCTTTATCTAACTCGATAAAAATAGAATCTAATTCGTTCCCTTGCGAATATATATTAAGGGGTATAAAGCAAAATAGTAAAAAGATCAAATGTTTTATCATAATATAGAAAATCAGACACAAATATAAGACAAATAATCAATATTTAATCTATTTACTTTCTCTTTTTCTTTGCATATAGAAATACTTCTTCCGATTCTAAAAGGAAAGAGGTCGAACTTATTTAGGTTCGACCTCTTGAAATAGTTATAATCATTTTCTCTTCTTAACCGGATAAGCATTGTTCTTGTTATAAATGCTTGTCATCAAAAAGGAAGTGAGCGATTTGGTTGTTTTCTAATTTAATTTTGCCAATGCCTTTTTCACTCTCGACATAGCTTCTGTTAAAATATCATCCGAAGTTGCATAAGAAAAGCGTATACAATTAGGAGCGCCAAAAGCAGGTCCACCAACAGCAGCAACATGAGCGTTCTCTAATAAGTACATAGATAAATCGGCTCCATCTTTTATTACTTTTCCTTCAAAAGACTTGCCTATATAAGACGAACAATCCGGAAAAAGATAAAAAGCTCCTTCGGGAACATTTACTTTAAGTCCGGGAATTTCGCGTGCTAACTCAACCATTAAGTTGCGACGCCGTTCAAAAGCTACACGCATTTCGGCAATACAGTTTTGCGGACCAGTATATGCAGCCTCTGCTGCTTTTTGAGCAATTGAGTTTGGACCTGATGTATACTGTCCTTGTAACTTATTACAAGCCGAAGCAATCCATTGAGGAGCTGCAATCCAACCCAAACGCCAACCTGTCATCGCATAACCTTTGGATACTCCGTTAATAATAACAACTCTTTCTTTTATATTTTCAAACTGAGCAATACTTTCATGTTTTCCGACATAGTTAATATGCTCGTATATTTCGTCGGCAATAACAATTACATTGGGATAGTCGGACAATACATCGGCCAGAGCTTTTAGTTCTTCTTTCGAATAAACACTACCAGTTGGGTTAGACGGAGAACAAAGTATCAAAGCTCTTGTTTTATCTGTAAGAGCTGCCTTTAGTTGCGTTGGAGTAATCTTGAAATTTTGATCAATACCTGCTTCTATAATTACATTTGTTCCTTCTGCCAACTTAACCATTTCTACATAACTCACCCAATAAGGAGCCGGAACGATAACTTCATCCCCTTGTCCGATAATAGAAAGTAAAACATTGCAAACTGATTGTTTTGCTCCATTGGAACAAACGATTTGTTCTGGAGTATAATCCAAACCATTCTCTTTTTTAAGCTTTTCGACAATTGCTTTTCTCAAAGATAGGTATCCGGGAACAGGAGAATAAAACGAATAATTTTCGTCTATTGCTTTCTTAGCTGCTTCTTTTATAAAATCCGGAGTATAAAAATCAGGTTCGCCAACACTCAGATTAATAACATCAATTCCTTGAGCTTTTAATTCGTTGCTTTTTTGCGACATCGCCAATGTTTCGGAAGGCGATAAGGCTGCTAAACGAGATGAAACTTTGTTCGCCATAATAAATTATGTATAATTAGTTATTTAATATTTTTTATTGTATGCCCCATACGTTCTTTCTTTGTTCTGAGATATGTCTCATTGAATGGATTAGCAGGTATCTCAATCGGAACATTTTCTACTATTTCTAATCCATAACCTTCCAAAGCGGCTCGCTTTACAGGATTATTTGTGATCAAACGGATTTTTGAAATTTCAATTTCTCTCAATATTTGAGCTCCTACTCCATATTCGCGTTCGTCAGAATCGTGTCCCAAGTGTAGATTAGCATCAACAGTATCCAATCCTTGCTCTTGAAGTTTATAAGCTTTCATTTTATCCATTAATCCTATACCACGACCTTCTTGATTTAAATAAACAATAGCGCCTTTGCCTTCCTTATCAATCATTTCCATTGCTTTATGAAGTTGTTCGCCACATTCGCATCGTAAAGAACCAAAAATATCTCCTGTTGCACAAGAGGAGTGCATCCGAACCAAAATTGGTTCGTCTTTTTTCCATTCTCCTTTAAGTAAAGCAACATGTTCCAAACCAGTTGATTTTTGTTTGAATGGAATTAACTTAAATTGCCCATAAGCTGTCGGCATATTTACCATCTCTCCTTTCTCAACTAAAGATTCGTGCTTCAATCGATAAGCAATTAAGTCTCGTATGGATATTATTTTGATATTGTGTTCCTTCGAAACCTCTATTAGCTGTGGTAAACGAGCCATTGTTCCGTCTTCGTTGAGGATTTCAATCAATGCTCCCGCAGGATAAAGTCCTGACAAGCGAGCTAAATCAACTGTAGCTTCGGTATGACCTGCTCTTTTCAATACTCCACGACTACGCGCGCGCAAAGGATTGATATGACCCGGACGAGCCAAATCACTTGGTTTCGTTTGAGAATCAGCTAATGCTTTAATTGTCTCAGCTCTATCATAACTTGACACACCTGTTGTACAGCCACCTCCCAATTTATCAACCGTAATAGTAAATGGAGTATCATAAACCGATGTATTACGAGAAGACTGCATTTCTAATTCGAGCTCAATACATCTCTCTTCTGAGATTGGAGCACATAGAACACCTCTACCATATCGCATCATAAAATTTACTTTATCAGGAGTTATCTTCTCTGCTGCGATAATAAAATCACCCTCATTTTCACGATCTTCATCATCAACTACTATCAAGAACTTCCCTTCTCGGAAATCTTCGAGAGCTTCCTCTATTGTATTTAATTGAAATGTTTTCATCTATTATTGTTTTTTGATCTTTTAATCTTCCGTATAAATTGTTGCAAATAGACTTTCCACGAATCGGGATTCATTATTACTGAGTCATTAATCGCCTTGTAAGTAAAAAATACACCTAAAACTATCAAGACCGAAGCACTCAGCCACATTCCTTCCCAAACTTCCCAAACACCTTGTTTCGCCATTTTCAATCCAAATGTATCAATTGTGTAGTAGGAGAGAAATATCAATACAGAAAGCACAACTGGTGTTCCTAATCCACCCTTTCTTATGATAGCTCCTAATGGTCCGCCGATAAAAAAGAAGCACAAACACGCAAATGCTAATGCAAACTTCTTATGCAACTCTATCTGATGGTTTCTTATTTCTTTCTGTAACCCTATCTGATTATTCATCATATAGACATATTCATTCTTTATTGCTCTGACTTTCTCTTTGGCATTTTCTGCCAATTCCAACTTAGTAGAAGGAACCTGCGCTTTATAATAAGAATCAAAACCATCCAAAATCAAACTATCTATCCTTTGACGAGAATCCGTAATTCCTGCATTACTCTGTTTGAAAGCATTAGCATAAGTCCTATTAATAAAAGAGGGACGAATTTGTTTTGTTACACTATCAACTTGGTACCCGACAGAATCTATAAAGTGACTCAATCCTTTGACATTCTTTCCAATATTGCGACTACCCATAAGAGATTCGTCAGCCATATTAAAATCTCCCTCGAAAGGGATAAGTACGGTTCTTAAGCGGAAAGTTTCACGTCGATAAGGAACATTTTCGCTGACCGAACGACGTTTCTGTATATTAAGGTTCTCAAAAGCTTCACCACTATAAAGAGTTAAAACAAGGCTCTGTTTATCTTCCGAAACATCAAGACGTCCCGAATCAGCAACGATAACCATTGCATTTTCAAATCCGTCGGAATAGTCATAAATCATCATATCCCGCAGCATCCCTGTTTTTTTATCTTTTTTTCGGACATATACATTATATCCTTTTATTTCTTTATAGAATGAGCCTTCGGGAATATTTAACTCCGGCGACTTTTGCCGTAGGGAGTATAATATGGTAGTCATTTTGACTTGCGCAGAAGGAAGAATATTATTTTGGAAGACAAAAGAAACCCCCATTAATATAATCATCACAAATATTAGAGGCTTCATAATACGGATAAGGGAAATGCCTGACGCTTTCATAGCTAACAGTTCTAAGTGTTCACCTAGATTACCAAAAGTCATTAATGAAGCTAATAAAACAGATAAGGGAAGTGCCATCGGCACAAAACTTAGTGCAGCATAAAAAAACAACTGTCCCAATACAGTCATTTCTACACCTTTACCTACCATATCATTAACATATTGCCACAAAAATTGCATAAGCAATATGAAAAGGCAGACACTAAATGTTGCCAACAGCAAGGGGAAGAAAGTCTTTAGAACAAACGTATAAAGGCGCTTAATACCAAACATGTTTTAATCTATCCAATACGTCTGCAAAGATAGTATTTTATTATGGAATGTAGATCGAAATAAGAGTTAAGATTATAAAATCCCTAGAACTCTTCTTAATACAGAGATTTCCGAATCCCATAATGCAATTGCATCTAACTTTTCTGAAGGTTCAGCAAAATCGGTAATTTCAAGACTAGTAGCTCCTGTCAATTCTACCTTAGATAATCTAAATTCAAAAAAAGCATCCGGATCTTCAGATTCCAACCATCTGTAACGTATGTAATTATTGTATGAAGTACTCACAATTTCAGCTTCTTCTATATACTTATTCCAACAAAAAGCATAAATATTGCCACTCGCTTCCTTAACATCATCAGCAAACCATTCTGCCAAACCAGAAGGTGTAGCGATTCTTCCCCATAGGGTATTACGACTTGCTTTGTCGAATACATACTCCAGACGATATTTTTCTTTTTTCACAACGATTGATTTAGTTATGCGGCGCAAGATACATATATTTATTATAAAAACAAAATATAACTATAAAAACAGAAATGAAAGTCCCTAACATCCCAATTCAAAATAAATTCAGTATCTTTGCGAAACTTACATTTATTCTAAATATGGACATTATAAAAGAGATTAATACTTGCTTAGAAAACTTACACGAATTAGTTTATTCGTTTGAAGAAATGAAGGAGAAAAAAGACATCGACCTTTCTTCTATTCCCGACAATTTAGAGAGATTAGAGCAAATAAAATCTTTTCTATATCAAGCCAACAAATTCACTAGCGAAATAGAATCTAAGGGTAACATTCTAACAGAAGAGCCAGTTCAATCCACAATCTCACCTACTAATCCAACAGTAAAAGTAACATATACCGATCTTAATAAAGCCATAAGCCTTGCGGACAGATTTAGATTTGCCAAAGATCTATTTAAGAATGACATGAATCGCTTAGACGAAGCGATTGACAGGCTCAATAAAATGCAATCTTTCGAAGAAGCAATCATATATCTCGATACTTTATATGCATGGGATTGGGATATTGAATCAGCCATCATCTTTAAAGAAATACTAACATCTCGCTTCAATCAACAAAATGAGTAAACTATTTTTAATCCCTACTCCCATAGGGAATTTGGAAGACATGACTCTTCGAGCGATTAGAATACTAAAGGAGGTAGACTTGATATTAGCTGAAGATACTCGAACAACAGCCTTTCTTCTTAAGCATTTTGACATACGAAATAAAATGCAGTCGCACCACAAATTCAACGAACACAAAACAGTTGAGTTCGTCATTTCTCAAATCAAAGCCGGAGAAAACATAGCACTTGTCTCCGATGCGGGAACTCCAGGCATTTCCGATCCCGGATTCTTACTTACCAGAGAAGCCATTAAGGCTGGCATTGAGGTAGAATGTCTTCCCGGAGCTACAGCTCTCATTCCCGCATTAGCAAATTCCGGACTACCTTCTGACAGATTTTGTTTTGAAGGATTCCTTCCTATAAAAAAAGGGAGAAAAACGCGCCTTGAGGAGTTAGCTAAAGAAACACGTACTATTATTTTATACGAATCTCCTTACCGTATACTTAAGACTCTAACTCAACTAGCAGAATCATTCGACGAGGAACGTGAAATTTCCGTATCGCGTGAAATTTCCAAACTGCATGAAGAGACTGTTAGAGGAACTATAAAAGAAGTCTTTGAGCACTTCACAAAAAACGAGCCACGAGGCGAATTTGTACTTGTTATTGCCGGAAAAAACAAAAAGTAATGTATAGGACAATATTCATAGACCTCGATGACACCATCTGGGATACATATTCCAATGGAAAGGAAAGCATGAGGGAAACTTTCTTTGACTTCCATTTTGATCGTTTTTTCGAAAGCTTCGATATTTTTTTCAATATCTACTACCCAAACAACTGTATGCTTTGGGAAAAGTATCGACATGGAGAAATTACAAAGGAAGAACTTACAATACAACGTATCTATTACCCTTTGAGTCCCTATATCAAATATGACGAAACTTTCATCTTATCCGTCAATAAGAATTTTCTCGATCGCACCAAACTCAAAACCAAGCTTCTTCCCTATGCCATCGAAACACTTTCGTACCTTCAAGCAAAGTACAAGCTATATATTATCTCTAATGGCTTCAAAGAAGTTCAATACCAAAAGATGGAACATTCAGGACTCATGCCCTATTTTGAAGGAATTATTCTCTCCGATGAAGTGGGATACAACAAACCTCACCCAAAAATATTTGAAGCTGCGCTAAATTTTGCGTTAAACTCTAAAAAAGAAGTAATCATGTTGGGTGATAGTTGGGATGCAGATATTGTCGGAGCTAAGAATATAGGCATTGATCAAATATGGTATGACCTTGGGATCGAAAAAATAACACCAGAATTTACTCCAACACATCGCATCACATCTCTCAAAGAAATAAAAAATATACTTTGAAAAAAATTTGCTCAAGTATAAAAATGCATCTTAAGCACATATGAAGTATTATCTTTATGAATTTGATCTTGTAAAACAATTTTATTAATAGTATCTTTGCAGGCTGTTAGTTAGAAAAACTTTACCTAAGAATATGTCTCAAGTAATCAAACTAAGTAGAGGACTCAATATCAACCTCAAAGGGAAGGCTCGCGAAGAAGTGCATCAAATTGAGCCTAACACTACCTACCGAATCTATCCGAGCGATTACGTTGGTTTTTCAGCCAAAGTTACTGTCAAGCCCGGTGATTTCATCCTAGCTGGCGAACCTGTCCTTTTCGATAAAAACAGGCCCGACATCAAAGTTGTATCTCCTGTAAGCGGAACAATACAAGCTGTAAACCGAGGCGAAAAAAGGCGACTCCTAAATATAGAAATCAAAGCTAAAGAAAAAAACGAGTATAAAAATTTCGGAAACAAAAATCCTCGCAACTTGTCTCCTGAAACGATTAAGTCAATCCTAGCTGATTCTGGGCTACTCGCTCTCATTCGCCGTCGCCCTTATGATGTAGTCGCTGATATAATAGATGAACCTCGTGATATATTTATCTCTGGGTTTTACTCAGCACCATTAGCTCCCAACAGCGACTTTATCATTAAAAACCAAGAAGTTGACTTCCAATCTGGACTTGATGCATTATCGGTGATTACCAAAGGAAAAGTTTATCTTGGCATATCTAACACTACAACATCCGCTGCTTTAGCAAAAGCTCAAAACGCAGAGATCATCACTTTTGACGGACCTCATCCAGCAGGTAATGTCGGCGTACAAATCAACCACATTAACCCGATAAATAAAGGCGAAGTGGTTTGGACACTCAATTTGGAAACCGTACTTTATATTGGACGGCTTTTCAATCATGGGATAGTAGACCTACGTCGCTTAGTTGCATTTACAGGATCTGAAGTTAATGAATCTGCTCGAGTTTATTATAACCTACTGCCAGGTACTTCAATTAAAGAAATTATTCAAGGAAAAACGACTAAAGGATTAGAACTAAGATATATTAGTGGAGACGTTTTAACTGGAGAAAAAATATCTCAAGATGGTTATTTGCATGCTCATCACAACCAAGTCACTGTTATTCCCGAAGGAATAGATAAAAATGATTTCATCGGCTGGATCATGCCGGGAATCGACAAATTTTCTACTAGCAAAACTTATCCAAGTTTCATCTTTAACCTCCTAAAAAAGAGAGAATATACAATAGATGCACGTATACAAGGAGGCAAACGAGCTATGATTATGTCAAACGAATGGGATAAAGTATTCCCTATGGATATTTTGCCTGAGTTCTTAATACGCGCAATCATAGCAATGGATATTGACAAAATGGAAAACTTAGGAATTTATGAAGTTGCTCCAGAAGATTTTGCGCTATGTGAATTTGTCGATACATCCAAAATGGAACTACAGAAAATTGTACGAGAAGGACTAAATTGGTTATATAGGGAAATGCAATAAAGCGATGAATAAGCGACGATTAAAGAAGATGATCAAACGTCTCTCTCATTTGCCAGGAGGGAAGTATTTCTTCATGTACGCAACAAATAAGCTCCGCTATTTCATATATAAAGCAGTACGCTCTACAAAGGTTGCTTATCCGTCAACCGTAATGATTGAACTAAGTGCCCATTGCAATCTTAAGTGTACAACTTGTCCTCGCGAATACGGATATGGCGAAGCTATGGATAAAGGCTATATGCCTGTAGAAAACGCCAAGAAAATCATTGACGAGCTTTGGCCTTATCTTGACTCAGTAGGATTAACCGGCATGGGAGAAACTTTACTTTATAAAGACTTGCTCGACATTGCTGATTATATCAAAAATAAAAATAAAGGAATTATTCTCTCCTTATCAACAAACGCTACCACCCCTAAATTCATAGAAACCATTCGCCCTTTGGTTGGGAAAATCGATACTATCCAAATCTCTATCGACGGGCTAGGCGAAACCTATAATCAGATACGCCATAACGCAAACTTTGAAACACTAGATCGAAACTTACGGAGTTTAAAAGATCTTTTCAGCCAAGACACAACATTTATGTTAAATATGGTAGTTACAAAGGAGAATTACCATCAAATGGCTGCGATGATTGAGTATTCGCAAGAAATAGGCATCAACTATATGAATTTCACACTATTCAATCTTGCGTCCTTGACGAGTATTCCATCTAATTATTATGACTTTTATAAGTCGGAGGAATTTCTCAGCGAACTAAAAAAGATGCGAGAAACGCAAAAAAGAATAACTAACGTAGAAGTATCCCATTGGGATTATGAAACACCAAATGGTTTTCGCAAATGCAGTTTACCTTGGTCGCATTTTGCCATATCTTGGAACGGCGAGGTACCTCCATGTTGCGCAAAACCTTTTCCAAAGGAACTCTCATTCGGAAATGTAGCGAAAGATGGGGTACTACAAGTATTAAACAGCAAAGAATTTATGGCTTTTAGAAAATTATGGTATAGAAACCAAACCCCTAATTTTTGCAAAAAATGCCATTATATAGATATAGAACCAATTAATACAGACAACTAAATAAGATATAGATGAAGTTTTTAAGAAATTATCTTAATAAGATCAAACCTAATTTCGAAGAAGGTGGTAAATTCCATGCTTTTCATTCTGTCTTCGATGGATTTGAATCTTTCCTTTTTGTCCCAAACAATACATCAAGTTCCGGGACACATATCCATGATGCTATTGATTCGAAACGAACAATGTCTATTGTTGTATTAGCCCTTGTTCCTTGCTTATTATTCGGAATGTACAATACCGGATTTCAACATTATCTGGCGATAGGACAAACTCCCGGATTTTGGACAATTTTTCTTTATGGATTATTAGCAGTACTTCCTCTCGTGTTAGTTTCTTACATCGTTGGATTAGGGATTGAGTTTATTGTGGCTCAATGGAAAGGTCACGAGATACAAGAAGGCTTTTTAGTATCAGGGATGTTAATTCCTCTGATTGTACCAATAGACACACCTTTATGGATGGTAGGATTAGCTACCGCATTTGCTGTAATCTTTGCTAAAGAGGTATTTGGAGGAACTGGATTCAATATTTGGAACGTGGCACTTATCGCTCGGGCGTTTCTCTTCTTTGCTTACCCTTCTAAAATGTCAGGAGAAGAAGTATTCGTCAGAACGGATTCGACATTCGGAATAGGCGATGGAAAAGTGATTGATGCTTTTTCCGGAGCTACTCCTCTCGGACAAGTTGGTTCGGAGGGTGTTCCATTAATTACTAATACTATCGGTGACACGTTAAGTTATTGGGATATGTTCATTGGTTTGATACCTGGCTCCATAGGCGAAACATCCAAGCTTTGTATTTTATTAGGAGCTATCATTCTTCTAATCACCGGCATTGCTAATTGGCGGACAATGTTATCTGTTTTCGCAGGGGGCTTTCTAACCGCTTTCTTATTCAGCGAATTAGGACTCACATCAATCTCTGCGTTAGAACATATTTTACTAGGAGGATTTGCTTTTGGAGCAGTATTTATGTCTACTGATCCTGTCACATCCCCACGAACTCAGTTCGGAAAATATATCTTTGGATTTCTTATTGGATTTTTTGCAATCTGCGTTCGAGTACTGAATCCTGGATATCCGGAAGGAATGATGCTTGCAATACTATTTATGAATTCATTCGCTCCTCTAATCGACTATTATGTTGTCAATGCAAACATCAACCGCAGACTAAAGAGAGCTAAACTAAACGCAATGAAAGGAGGAGTAGAATAATGAATAAAGATAGCAATTCCTATACCTTGATTTATGCCTCAGTAATGGTAATATTGGTGGCATTTGTATTAGCATTTGCCTCTGAAGCTTTACGCCCTCAGCAGGCAAAGAATGAGGAAATAGATAAAATGCGACAAATATTAGCAGCAATCAATATTCCATCAACCAATAACAACGCAGAAGAACTATATAGCCAATATATAGTAAACACTTATAATGTAAACGCATTAGGAGAAAAGACAGAAGGAGATCCTTTTAGTACTGAATTAGAAAACGAGTTGCGTAAGCCGGAAGAACAACGATATTATTCTGTATACGAAGCTAATATCGAAGGCAAAACTAAATACATTCTATCTCTTCGAGGAGCCGGACTATGGGGAGCTCTATGGGGATTTGTCTCATTAAATGAAGATAAGGATACTGTATATGGAATCGTATTTGGTCACGAAGGAGAAACTCCGGGACTGGGAGCCGAGATTAGTCAAAACAGCTTTGCTCAACAGTTTGTAAACAAACGAATCTTTAACCGTAGTGGAGAGTTTGTTTCCATAGCCATAGTTAAACCCGGCAAGACTGCTCAAGGACAAGACTATGTAGATGGTATCTCTGGGGGAACAATAACTAGTAATGGAGTAGATGTAATGATTAAATCAAGCCTAAAAGCTTATGAATCTTTTTTAATTAAGAAATAAATATGGGACTATTATCTAGCAAAAATAAATCGATACTGTTTAATCCTTTAGCCAAAGAGAATCCGATTACGGTTCAGATGCTTGGTGTTTGCTCAGCACTTGCTGTCACAAGTAAGTTAGAGCCTTCTATTGTTATGGCAGCATCTGTTATCGCTGTTATTTCAATAGCAAATGTTGTTATATCTCTACTCCGAAATACAATTCCTTCACGCATACGGATTATCGTACAGTTAGTTGTTGTGGCTGCTTTGGTATCAGTTATCAACGAGGTTCTAAAAGCTTTTGCATACGATGTAAGTAAACAATTATCAGTCTTTATTGGATTGATTATTACAAACTGTATTGTAATGGGACGCTTAGAAGCTTTTGCTTTAGGAAACAAACCATGGCCAGCTTTTTTAGATGGTTTAGGTAATGGAGCAGGATACGGAATTATCTTAATCATTGTCGGTTTTTTTCGCGAGTTATTAGGATCCGGAACACTATTTGGTTACCAAGTGATACCAGATAAATTATATGAGTTGGGATACGAAAACAATGGGTTAATGATCCTACCTCCAATGGCATTAATTGTTGTAGCTTGCATTATTTGGGTACAACGAGCACGAAATAAAAGTTTACAAGAAGAGAAATAAAAAGAGAAGGTTATGCAAGAGTATTTAAGTACATTCGTCAGCTCCATCTTCATGGAGAATATGATATTCGCCTACTTCTTGGGTATGTGTTCTTTTTTAGCAGTATCCAAAAATGTAAAAACAGCAATGGGATTAGGATTGGCCGTAATGTTTGTATTAACAGTAACCGTCCCTATCAATTATTTGTTAGAAAACTACCTATTAAAACAAGGGGCTTTAGCTTGGTTAGGAGAAGAATTTGACTCTGTAAATCTAAACTTCCTAAGCTTTATTATTTTCATTGCAGTAATAGCCTCTTTTACTCAATTAGTAGAAATGATCGTTGAAAAGTTCACTCCAGCCCTATATAATTCTTTGGGAATATTCCTCCCTCTTATCGCTGTAAACTGTGCTATTATGGGAGGTTCATTATTTATGCAACAAAAGAATTTCCCGGATGCAGGGATGGCTACAATTTATGGTTTAGGCTCTGGAATTGGATGGTTGCTTGCTATTGTAGGAATAGCAGCCATACGAGAAAAGTTACAATATTCAGATATACCAAAACCATTGAAAGGTTTAGGCATTGCTTTTATCATTACGGCATTGATGGGATTTGGGTTTATGAGTTTTTCAGGTATAAAGATTTAAAATATGTCAGGAAGTTTAACAATTATAGCAAGCATAGTGGTATTCTTCTCGGTTACCCTCTTATTGGTTATCGTTTTATTATACGCAAAAAATAAGCTTTCTCCATCAGGGAATGCCAAAATTACAATTAACGACGAAAAAGAGATAGAGACATCTATGGGTGGAACTCTATTAAACACTCTGCAATCAAATAACATTTACTTATCCAGTGCTTGTGGTGGTGGAGGAACCTGCGGTCAATGTCGCTGCCAGGTAATCGAAGGAGGAGGAGAAATTCTCCCAACCGAAGTAGGATTCTTTTCTCGAAAACAAATCAAAGACCACTGGAGACTATCTTGTCAAACAAAAGTAAAAGGAGATTTAAGCATAAAAGTACCGGAAGAGGTATTCGGCGTAAAAGAATGGGAGTGCGAAGTAATCTCTAATTACAACGTGGCTTCGTTCATCAAAGAGTTTAAGGTTAAACTACCCGATGGAGAACACTTAAACTTTAAGCCTGGATCTTATATTCAAATAACAGTACCTAAATACGAAGTACCTTTTACAAACTTCAATATAGATGTAAAAGAATCGGAAAGAAGTACGAAACAATTCAAACCAGAATGGGATAAATTTAAGATGTGGGATCTGGTTGGTCGTAATACAGAAGAAAGCATCCGAGCCTATTCGATGGCCAACTATCCGGCCGAAGGCGATATTGTTATGCTAAATATTCGGATAGCGACGCCTCCTTTCGATCGCAATGCAGGCACATGGATGAATGTTCCTCCTGGAATTTGTTCTTCTTATATATTTAACTTAAAACCAGGAGACAAAGTACGTGTATCGGGTCCTTATGGAGATTTTCATATTCTCGATACAAAACGAGAAATGCTTTACATCGGAGGAGGAGCAGGAATGGCTCCATTGCGTTCTCATTTACTACATCTTTTCCATACATTAAAGACAACCGACAGAAAAATATCCTATTGGTATGGAGCTCGTTCTAAAGTAGAAATTTTTTACGAAGAAGATTTTCGTGCTATTGAAAAAGAATTTCCTAACTTCTCTTTTAATATTGCACTTAGCGAACCGTTACCCGAAGATAATTGGACAGGTTATACCGGTTTTATTCATCAAGTTATATACGATAACTACCTGGTTCATCATGATGCACCGGAAGATATTGAATATTACATGTGCGGTCCCGGACCAATGGCAAATGCCGTTAAGGGAATGCTTGATAACTTAGGCGTACCTCCCGAAATGTTATTATTCGATGACTTTGGCAGTTAAACATTAATTATTATAATATGGACGAACAAACAAAATCAAAAGACGACGTTCCTCCGCGAACGCAAAGCGAAGAACAACAAGTAAGAAAATATGCTTTCGTATCTCGAAGAGCATTAGAAAATGACCAGATTGGTTATTGTTACAGAGATTACCCGGAAACCAACATCGACAGCGGATGGCGCTTCCTTTACGGAGATGAAGATCAAGAATACCTCGACAATCCGACTAATAATAAAGCCATTTATCCGGAAGAGATGTTATCTATTAATCCGAATCTCGATGCAATTCTATCAGCTCCTATCAATTCGGAATTTGAATGGGACGATGAAAATCAAATGTATATAGAGATAATTGACTGAAAAAATATAAGATAATAGTAAAGACTGCTCAAAGAGAGTGGTCTTTACTATTTTTAGATGCGTATACATTGAATGTTTGATCGGCAATTGACTGCCAATCAAACTCTTCTAACGAATAATCTTGAGAAGAGTACGGCTTCAACAAAGTTTCTTTTATCTGATTGGTAAGAGCAGAAACATTACCCACTGGGAAATAATTCGAAATATCCATTTCAACCATTTTGTTTGCTTCTATATCGCTGGCTAATATTGGTAAATGGTAACTCATTGCCTCTAACAAAACGATAGGGAAACCCTCATTATACGAAGAGAGAACAAAAAGAGCGGCATGAGAATAAAGCTGAGAGAGCTTATTACCTTGTATAAATCCAGGAAAAACGACTTGTCCTTTTGTGTCAAGACCTGATAAAGTTTTGAAATAAACCTCTTCTCCTTCTACACCTCCTGCTATAACTAATTTATAATCATACAACTCGGCTTTAAGGAATGCTTTAATTAAGACATCAAAACCTTTTTCTAAAGTAATTCTACCTACACTTAAAATATACTTCTGCTTTTCTAAACCTAAAGAAGTAATAAAATCATCCTGTTGAGAGATTACTGCCGAATTAATTCCATTAGGGATATAGAAACTTTTCTTTTGTATTTCATCGCTATACTTTTGCTGTTGAAACTTATTAACGAATATAATTGTATCCGCAGTATTCATAGCAATTCGCTCACTCCACTTTAATAATTTCTTAGCAAACCATCCCCATTTATCATGTTCGTAATTAGCGCTATGATAAGTTAGTACAACTTTGATCTTTCGCAACTTCAATATCGGGGAAAAGAAAGCCGGACCAATATTATGTATATGTACAATATCCGGTTTCTGAAAAAGAGAGTAGATTGTTGCAAAAAAAGAGTGAAGAGCAGCTTCTATTCCTTTTATCTTAGTAGAAGGTAAATCAACAAAATGAATACCAAGATTATCAGCATTTCGATTTTTTTGATTTACGTAGGGCTTTCTTCTAAATACAGTTATATCACATTTATCAGACAACAAGGGATATAAACATTCGCAATGTTTCTCTACTCCACCTTGAATAAGCGGAAATCCTCGTGTCCCAAAAACATTAATTCGCATGTTTGTTTATCTAATCATTAAAAAATGCCATTATCATCTTCCGACGAAAGCATTTAGCGAAATTTATTACCACATCGATTTCCTTCTTTTTGCTTATCGAAGAGCGTAATTAACCGCTAATATAGATAATTTATTTGATTAATACTATACTCTTAATGATAATATTTGAAAGAAACATCAATATAATATCCTATTTCCCTAATTATTTAGCAAGCTTTGATATTGATCGACAAAAGTTTGAACTGAGAACTTGGTACGTAATATATTATTTCCTTGCTGTCCCATACGTAATCGCAAAGAATAATCGGCTACTAATACCGACAACTTTTCTGATATACCAATAACATCTTTACAAGGAAGTAAGTATCCACTTAGTCCTTCTTCTATCAAATGATCGTTATCCCCTACTTTTGTTGCAACGATAGGGAGGGAAGTATCCATAGCTTCCATAATTGAGTTGCTGGTTCCTTCGAACAAAGAAGTAGATAAATAAATATCGGCATTGTTTAATAATTCCGGAATATTAGGAGGGTTGATATAGATCGAAACAATATCCTCTAAGTTCAGCTCTTTAATCCACCGACGAATATCTGTTTCTCGATAGCCATATCCGACAATATGAAAACGAATATTGTTTTGTTTTTTCCTTACTTCGGCGATTGCTTGCAAAGCAGTAAAATAATCTTTCTGATCCACAAAACGTCCTACCGAGATTATATCAATTATTTCTTTAGATACCCGTTCACGATAAGAAGCCGGATTAGGATAAGCGTTTGTAATAACTTGAACTTTGTCTTTTTTGAATCCTTTTTTTATGAAAACCTCTTTTGCTTTATACGAATTAGCAATAGCTACGGTTGATATGTTATTCGTTATAAAACGATCGCTCAAAAGTTTTGGATAAGGTAGTTGTGTATTTCTTAAACCAGGATATATTTTTGGGACATTAGCTATTCGTCCGGCGAGCGCCGCATAAAAGTTAGCTCCGGTTAGATAGCTAAATATCGACTCTATCTTATTCTCTTTTAGGTAATCGGATAGTGTTTTTATTTTACGAAAGCGATTTCCTTTCAACAAACACAAACTAACATGGGGGTTGTTCTCTAAAAACTCGATTGAATTACCATTCAAATTTTCGCCATTAAATACAATGTAGTGAATAGAATAATAGTCGCTCAACAAATCAGCTAAGATAAAAGATTGCTTTTCGGCGCCTCCTTTTGCGAAGTTTTTTATGACAATAGCAATATTTTTCGCTCTCATTACAGTCGATTTTCAAAATCAACCGCAAAGATACATTTAATATTGGACTTTATAATTATGGTTTCTTACTTTTGTCTGTAAGTAATTTCACAATAATTAAATAGAAGTCATTAATCTCATTTAATCTCTTTCGTCAAGTTATTAAACTTCTCTGATAAAAAGATACTATAACTTTTAAGTTTTCTGTACAGAAAATATATATTCTCTGTACAGAAAACTTTTTTATTCTTGTATCTTATTTTGGAGTTACAGAATCTCTTCTATGAAAAGATAAAATTCTATTATACAACTTTATATAATTATCAACGGTAATAGATATGTCAAATCGAGATTTTGCATATTCATACGATGCGGCTAAATATTCTGCTGAAGGATAATTGTGTATTATCGCTTCAATTTTATCTGCACAATCTACCGAATCGCCTTTTTTGAATAGAGTTACATATTTCCCATTATCAGACAATTCTTTCGTCGCCGAAATATCAGAACATAAAACCGGGATCTTAGCTGCCATTCCTTCTATTGTTGTCAATCCAAATGATTCAAAAAAAGAAGGAACAACCAATAATTCATAATCAGCTAAATGCTGAAATATGTACTCTTGACTTTTAGCAAACAGAAAGTTAACATTTTCCTCAACACCTAAGGAAGAGGTCAATTCTTGTAAGTAACTTAACGAATCTCCATCCCCAATAATATCCAAAGAAATATTATCGACATTCTTGTTTTTCAAGATAGAAATAGCTTTCAATAAAACATCTTGTCCTTTACAATAATGAATTAATCTTCCAACAATAAGAATTTTAAAACGAGAAGATAAGTCGTCTTTGTTTTTTTGCCTAAACATCCTTAGGTCAATTCCGTTATAAATAAGTTCTGACTCCACTCCTTTTGTATCGAATAGATCCTTTTGTACGGTCTTCGAAACAGAAACAAGATACTTAATAGACTTAACAGAATCCGGATAATCATTTAAAGAACTTGTATTATGTATCGTACCAACCAGTTTCGATCGAAATTTTGGCAATAAATATTTATATATCTGTGCATAATGAATATGTATCACATCGTATTGCCCTTTATTAAGCAAAACATTTAATTTAAACAAAAAAATCGGATTTTTACTTCCTCGTTTTCTATCTAAACAAAAAAAAGAGACTCGAGCATCCAGTCTACTTTTAAGATCTACAGCAATCATGTTATTTATGACGACAATAGAAACTGAGATATTTTGCTTGACCTGTTCGTTAGCTATATTAACCAACATTGTTTCAATACCTCCATGCTCGAATCCAAAAACAATATGAGCTACTTTCATCCGATTTCTATATTACTTCCAACTAAAAGCATTAATCAAAAAGATCTTTAACTGTATATAATTTGCACACAATAAACTTTTATCATATGGCTTGACTTGATATTTTTTCAATGTTTTTTTTATTTCTCTTAAAAACACATAAGCTTGCGTAGATGTCTTTGTCCCTTCCCATCGACGGATTGCGCCTTGCGGAACTTGACTTAAAGGATAAATCGGTCCATGTTCTAAAAGTCTTACCCACAAATCCAAGTCCATACAATAATGAATTGTTTCATCTAAATAATTAATCTTTTGAAGGATTGCATTACTATAAAAAGAAGTGGGCTGATTTACCGAATAATTTTGTTTCAATAAATAGTTCCTGTCTGTTATCGGACGGTTATGAGTTTCTAACAAATTTCCGGATTCGTCAATTATATCTAATTTCGGGCAAAAATAAACGGCTCCATCCGGATTTTTCGTATAAGCATTAACCAATTCTTCTACACAATGAGGATACAATATATCGTCCGAATTTATCCAACCAACCAATGTTCCGGTTGCCAAACGAAAACCTTTGTTAATTGCATCGCTCTGTCCTTTATCTTTCTCCGAAATAACAATATCGATACGATCTTTATATTTTTCTACGATAGACAATGTTTCGTCTGTAGAACCACCATCAATTATAATATATTCGATATGATCATAGGTCTGATCTAATACCGACTGGATAGTTTTCTCTATAAACTGCCCCTGATTAAAGGAGGGTGTAACTATCGAAACCTTTATTTTTGTATTTTCTAACATTTACTCGTGCAATTCATGTAATTCTTTTGGCTCCTCTATTTGTTTTTCATCTTGAACAATACAATATGTAATGAGCAGTACAACGTAATTTACTGCAATTACAAAGTTAGCCGAAAAAAAGGAAACTCCAAAAGAAACAAATAAGAATAAGAAAGAGATAAAAGCATATTTATTTTTTCTCTTTTTATAAAAATAATAAAACAGGTAGAAGTAGATCATCATGTAGAGAAACGTACCTAAATAGCCAAACCAAATAAACAGTAGAGAATAAGAAATATCAGAGGTGTCAAGTTGTATCGTATTTTCTGTCAATTCGTCAACAAGCCCCACTTTAAAATCAAACATTTTATCCGTTTTCTTTGAATCTTCTGTAATAAGACCAGCTCCTAATATCTGAGATTGGGGTTTTTCGGACAAGTATTCCATTCTTTCAACAAGATGGCCCATTCGAAAAGCAAATGTTGCATCTTCTAAATCACTTAAATCAAAATCTACATCCAAAAAATCACCACTAAGAACGGATTTAACATCCTGAAATGTTCGGGATTGTAAAAATTTATATCCGGAAAACATTCCGATCGGAACAAGTATAATAGCCGCTATCGTAAATATCTTTACTTTTTTGACTTTGGATAGATTAATTATATATCCTACTAAAATAGCAAACAAGAAAAGAAGATTCCAACTTCTATGTAAAGCCCCAAAATATGTAATCAATAATACAACGGTTGCCACATATCTCCAAGGCCCTTTAATCGGGTTGTTGTATAAAGTATAAAAAGAGAAAAAGAGAATCAAGTAAGGTTGATTATAAAACCGCTTTACTCGTTGTCCTAAAAAAGTAGTAAACGTCTCGGCTCCTTCATTTAATATAGTTTCCCCGATAATTAATTGCCCAACATACAACACAGAAGTAGCCAATGTCAGGTAATAACAAATATCCAGAATATTTTTTAATTGTTTGGATTCCATATTTCTAAATACAAAATATAAAACCCATAAGAATTGAAAACGAGAAGATCTAAGTACTTCCGACCAACTTAGTCCAACAATATATTTACTATTGAGAATACAGACAACTAAAAAGGTGCCGAAAACAATTAAATAGCGAGCTAATGTATCTACTTTGAAATAATGTCTCTTTAATATTGCATCAACCGTAATCATTCCCAATGCAATAAAAATGGCAAAGTCGGGACCTTTCGAAAAACCAATTCCGGTTTCCATCGCAGTTTCTGGAACTAGACGAAAACCATCAGTTAGAAAAAAGAATAAGATAGACATTGCAGAGACTTTGAATCCCCGTATGTATAAATAAATTGTTATTGGTATGAGTAATAAAAAAAACATCTTATTTATTCCAAAGTCCTGTTGCTTTCTGATTAATTAATTTATTCAACTGAATAGGAGCCCAAATCATTCGTGGAATATAAATGATAACCGGAGTTAAAACAATACCTATCGTTCCTAAGTGTTTACTCATAAAATAAGCCAATGGAAAGAGAAGTAATACTTCACAAAGCGAGCTATATAACTGTAACTGTACTTTTCCAATACCATTAATCGGATAAATATTAATATTATTCCAACAAAGAACTAATACATATACAAAAACACTAAGAGACAAATAAAACGAGATTTCCAATCTGTCTCCAATCCACAGGTTATATATAAATCCCGAAAACAATAATATGAGCGCTTGAAAAGCAACAAATAAAGCAAACATTTGATAAAGCCTCTTCATTGAGTTTTTCATCCAAGTATAATCTTTTAATACATAGGCATCAGTAAAGGAAGTCCAATAAGGAATAATTACAATAGCCATCGCATTCAAAGTAACAGAAAATATTTTATAAGCAGTATCGTAGTTGGCAGCTTGTTCTGGTCCGGAAACCCGAATTATAAGAAAGCTCAAGATATGCGATATCATAAAACTTGCCACCGTTGCAATAAAAAATTTAACGCCCAGATTCATCATGTTTCCGGCGAGTTTGAAATCAACACATTTGATAGAAGGTTTAAATGCTTTGTAATTCCGATTAAACAAAAACACAGAAGCTATAATATAAACAAGCACTGGAGAAAAACCAATAACTATCCCGATACGAACTAACGAAGCATCTGTCGTTTTTACCAATAAAAAGACACCGATTAAAGTTATTAGTTGCCCAATCATATCAATGAAAGAAGCAATTGCCGGGCGCTGATCTGCAGTAACAATGCTTGATAAAAGACGCAATACAAATATAAACCCGAAAGCCGACACACTGATCCACATAAGATCGGTTATTTCTTTCGAATACTCAGGAGATACTTTCAGAATACTTGGCCAATCAAGATAACTATTCAATACAGCAAAAAGAGAAAATATAACTATCCAAAGCAAAAGGACAATAGCATAGGTCGAGCTTACGTAACTTTTTGCCAAGTTCATTTCGCCCCGAGCTTTTGCTTCCGCAAAACAATTCCGTAAACCATTACCAAAACCAATATCAAAAAGGGAAAGCCAGGCAACCATTGATGTTAAAGCAACAAATATCCCATATCGTTCCCTATCCAAATAGTCAATAGTCATCGGAGTCATTACCAAAGTAATCAAAATGGTAATACCTTTTACTCCAAAAGAAGCTACGATATTCTTTTTTGTCAGAATTGTTCGCTCATGTCCTTTGGCAAAAAATTGGTTGATTTTCTCTCTGATTAAACGAATCATTCTTTTTTCTTTCTGAAAATCGCCTTAACCAAAGGTATAAAATAGATTAAGAAAATAGGAATTAAAAGACCACCGATGATTGTTATCATAATTCCATAACTAACAATACTTGGAGACAAGCGGTTATTTAAGACATAAGGAGGCTCAACAACCTTTAGTTTAGGCAAAAGTCCAACTCCTTTAACCTCAACCTGCTCTTTCATTTCCAAAAGGAAGATATACATCGATTGTTGTATTTCTTGTTCGCGACGAAGAGATACATAGTCTTTTTCTACATTCGGTATCTTTCCTAACTTAGTATTAAATTCTGTTTCTTTCTTTTTAAGAGCAAGAAGTCTTTCTTCTGTTGCTTTTTTCGCATTATTCAGCGTAACAATCAAATTCTCCCGTTGTAGTTCGATCTGGTTTTCCAATGACTTAACGATTGAACTTTGACTATTTGAACGTTGCGACTCATTCCAATTCATCAATTGTTCGTTATAGGCAGATATTACAGCCGCCAAAGCCGGATCAGAACCAGAAACCAAGTAAGGAATTAGTGAATATTTATTATTTTTGTTCGAAACAAAATCAGCCATTAACTTAATAACTTGTACTTGGCTTTCGGCTTCAATCATTTGAGCCTCTATTTGTCCGGCCAAAGAAAAGTAATAGGTTACATCAGCGTCAACTTCTGTCAGATTGTAATGATTTTTGAATTTAAAGATCTTCATATCTGCATCTTCCAAAGCTGTTTCTGTTTCTTCCAAACGTACTTTTAGAAACTCTAAAGTCTTTTTTGTTACCAAATCACGATCAGCATCATAAATTTCGTTGTATACATCAACTACTTCCGAAATAATCTCCTTTGCCTGATAAATATTATCGCTGGCTAAAGACAAATGAATAATATTCGAAGTTTTCTTTTCCGCATCAATAGTTAGTTGACGTCTATATTCTTGAGCCGTATAGTCATAGTTAGAGAAAAGAATTTTCATTTTCTTTGGCTTTGCACAATCCGGATGCTCTGATTCTTTGAATGTATATTTACCCCAAGCAGTTTCGATAGTAAAAGGAAAAGAAGTTGTTTCGAAAGAACCTACGGCATATTTCCCAGCTTTCATCACGATTTTTTTCTTTTGTCCGGATAAATCTATTGTAAAACGAACTACTTGATTCAATGTATCGGCCAATATAGCTTCCGGTTTCAAGACAATCGGAGTACGATCGTACAAGTTATACTGGATTGTATTAAAACATTTACTGGATGTATACATTGTATTTAATCCTAAATTTTTAACTACTTCCCGAATATGTCCTTGAGAATTCATTTTTAAAGCCTCATCAAGTATATTTTCCGAACCTCCGCCGCCAAGTCCGAAAGAACTCATTAATGATTTCGCCTGAGAAACTCCTGCCGCGCCGGTTAGAGACTCGTTTTGTCGTAGATTTACACTAGCATTAATTCCCATAATACGAGGAGCTGCCTTATAATACACACCTCCTATGACGGCACAAACTATAAAACTCACAACAAAATAAGGCCACCTTTTCAGCAAAAAGTTAAACAAATCTTTTAATTGTTCGGCTTCACTCTTTTTATTTTTTTCCATTTCTATTTACTTTTTCTTATTTAAGGATGGCAACAAGTGCAGAGGCAATAACAGAAACAACACTCACCGAAATCGACACGATACTTAATTTATAATTTTCTGCCGATCCGAACTTACTTTCTTTCTTCTTTGTATCATTTTGTTCGATATACAAAAGATCGTTTTGTTGCAAATAATAATACGGAGAATTAAAAATTTCGGAAGTAGTTAAATCCAAAACTACTGACTCTAATTGCCCGTTATTCTCTCTAATAAGTTTAACATTCTTGCGATCTCCATATATTGTCATATCTCCTACTGCCGCTAAAGCATCAAAAATAGAGATACGTTCGTCTGTAACATCAACAAAACCAGGTTTATTTACCTCACCTATTACGTTTACTTTGAAAGAAATGATCTGTAAGTTGACAACCGGCGTTGCATCGGATATATAATCCGAAACTTTTTCAGTAATTAATTCAATAGCAGCCGAACGACTTAGTCCTGCTAACTTCATTTTTCCTATTTCCGGAAAATTTATATATCCTTCTTTATCGACTGTGTATGTTTGTATAGCTGCCGAATTAAGCACTGTTGTTTCGCCCGGAGCCAAATAAGAATTCATCGGCAAATTAAATTGAGCAACTTTAGATTGGTTCGAAACAGGAGCAGAAACAGTTATTAGCAACTGATCGTTTGTTTTAATTGTGGGTTCGTACTTGTAATAATCTTTTTGAAAAACCTGCGTCTTCAAATCTTCAAAGTAAACAACATCTTTAGGAACTGAACGGCAGGATGAAAAAACGATTGCGACCAATAAGAAAAGGGTTAATCTAACCTTCATAATTAAAAAAATTTAAGTTCGTTTAAATCGGGTACAAAGATATACTTTTGAAACGAATAATTTGGGGAATTAGTATATATTCTAAAAAAATATTACCTTTGCGCCATGCAAAACATAAACTTCCATTTGGCTTATTTGCTTACCAAGCACGAGTGTATAATAGTACAAGGACTTGGTGCATTTATTGTTATTCCCAACAACGAAAAGCAAAAAGAAGCAGAAGGATTATGGCTAACTCCCGAAAACTCACTCGGGTTCAATCCGAACATAACCCACGTAGACGGTCTTCTTGCCAATTCGCTTTCGAAAGAAAAAGGAATATCTTACAAAGAAGCCTGCTGGTTGGTTAAACAATACGGAGAAGACGTAAAAAGCAAACTTATTTCCGGACAAACAATCAATATTCCTTGGATAGGCTCCCTAAAACTTTTGAGCGATGGAAAAATCGAGTTCATTCCGGCAGCAAAACTAAGTTGCAACTCTTCTTTTTACGGATTTGCAAATTTCCATTTATCTCCATTAAGTGAATTAACACAAGAGGTAATTTTCGAATCTCCAACCGAAGTTATTGAGATTAATTCAAGAAAGAGTTATAATAAAAAACGTTTTGCCACTATTGCCGCAGCAGTAGCCTCATTATTTATCTTATCAATTCCGGCAAATGATTATTCCGGATCAAATCATCAAAGTGCTTCGATACTAAACTTTCGATCATTACCATCAACTTCAATAGAGATGGAAAAAGAACAAACGATAGCACCCGACACCTTAGTTTTAACGCAAGAAAAAATAATCGAAACCAATATAAATCCGGCTCCGAATACTCGTTATTACTATATCATTGTAGCCAGTTTACCTACTAAAGAATTAGCAGAAAAGAAAGTGTTTGAATATCGCGAAAACGACTTTCCTCAAGCAGCTATTGTTAGTAAGGAAGACAAACATCGGATATATGTAAATAAATTCGAAGATAAAAACGAAGCCGAATCTTTTCTGAACAGTTTCAGGACTTCTTTCCCTAAACACGCAAAAGCCTGGCTTTTGGCACAACGCGGATAACTTTTATCCCTTATTAGTTCGACAAACTCTACAAAGGAGAAATATCAAGAAGTTTTAATCGATTCGAAGTATATTTTTTACTTAGAATGTTTGTTATCAAGTTTTTTTGCTTAACTTTGTGCCCGCTAATGCAAAATTCAAATAATTAATTAAATTACTAA
>JAJDGO010000019.1 GCA_030265685.1 Bacteroidales bacterium OttesenSCG-928-M11 | reverse complement strand
GTCTCTCTTTTTTAGTTAATATCTCTCGTCGATCAAGGGTAGTTATTTCGATAATTGCCTTGTATAGATCATTGTTTCTTTCACTCCGTCGGATTCTCCTTCTAAAATCATTTGTTTTTTACTCAAACTCAGAATCTTTGACCGTTCTTCAATAGACATTTCTTCTTTCAATAAAGAAAGAAAATACTCTAAAAACAATTCACTAAATTCATAATTATTTGTCTCTAAAAGATCCAGATTTATACTTTCCGAATCATAACTGTATGTAAGATAAGACTCTTGAATATTATACTTTCCTTGCATCTCCACCTCATACTTTATAAAACTTTCATCCCCAAACTCATCAATACAAGTCATTAGGACAACAGAATTATCCAAAATCGTTCCGTCGGCATTAAAAGAAGTAAGTCCTTCAGCAGATACGGTAGTTGATATATTATCTTCTTCATCCTCTTCAGTTGCCGAATAAGACCACCCCCCTATGATTTCCTCTTTCAAACGGTCATCACTTTTTTTACAACTATTAAATACAAAAACAAGACTCAATAGCAAAAGAATAATTTTAATTTTATTCATCATTAATTTTATTTATTTATTATAATACAATTGCTTTCTCCTTACCCAGTGAAATACAAAAGTAGAAAAAGACTTCTGCATTTCCAAACTTAATATTTTCCCCATATCTTATAACAGGCACATCAAACCTCTTCTTAAAATACTCCGCAAGAAATTCGGCAACTTACTATGCACGGGAAACAAGGTAGTAAAACTCCCGAAAACTTATACTAGAACTTGAACAAACTTATACTAAAACTTAGGGCAAGTTATACAACAACTTGAGTCAAGTTATACTATAACTTAAAAAGAAGATACGCTCAATCAAAAAAACGATCTTTATTACTTGAAAAAAAGAACCAAATTCATAAAAATAAATACTTAGATCAAAAATAACTATTACTTATATTCGTAATTCATAATAATTTACTATCTTTGCACCGCTTTACGTAACCTCTGACAAGAAAAACGAGTGGCTTGTGAACGTTGCGTTTTGATATTCAAACAATTAAAGAAGCTATAAACATGGACTTAATTAAAGTTGCTGAACAAGCATTTACCAATCCAAGGGAAGCTGAATTCCCAAAATTTAACAGCGGAGATACAATAACTGTAGCTTACCGCATCAAAGAAGGAAACAAAGAACGTATCCAACAGTACAGAGGAGTTGTTATCAAGATCTCAGGTCATGGCGACAGCAAAAGATTTACTGTACGTAAAATGTCGGAAAACGTAGGAGTAGAACGTATCTTCCCTCTAAACTCTCCGTTTATCGAAAGCATCGTTCTTAATAAAGCTGGTAAAGTTCGTAGAGCGAAATTGTATTATCTTCGCGGACTTACCGGTAAAAAAGCAAGAATCAAAGAAAGAAGAAGATAATTCTTCCTTGACGAATAAAAGAGGCATCTCCACAAGAGATGCCTTCTTTTTTACAGAACAAAACAATCTGTTTAACATTCCCTTTCTATAATTTTATATTACTCCGGTTTATACCTATCTTTACAAGATTCTTACTATCTTTGCCGCAATAAATTAAATAAGAAATGAATATCTATAATAAAATATCCCTAGTCTTCTTTTTTGTTTTTTTTCAATCTTTATCAGGTTTGTTTGCTCAAGTCCCAACTGATACAACAACCCTCCCGCTAGACGAAAACATTCAGGTCGATACAGTAATAGATACCGAAAAATTACTTCAAGAAGTAAAATCGGAATTGGAAGAAAGTCGGCTAATTCAAGTAAATTTGGCATTAGAATTAGAACAAGTAAAAATGCAAAACGTAATAGCCGATTCGATTAAACTTGCGGAACAAAAACTAATGATCGATTCTCTAAGACAAATTACTCCGGGAATACCGGTTGTAATAGACGAAGATACTCTGTTTTACATCTACTCGAATCGAGGCGGACTATCTCCCAAGCAACGAACCGAACAAACCGAACAAATAATTATTGAATTAGGCAAGAATTACAGTCTAAAGCCGGACTCGACCTACGTGTTATCGGAAGAATTTACAAGCGACATCATGTATGGAGAAAAAGTAATTATCTCATTAATAGACAGAGATGCGCTATGGATGAATACAAGTCGCGACGAGTTGGCGGAGCAGTACCGCTTTGTTATTGTAGATAAATTAAAAGACCTTAAAGATAAAAACAGCTTAAGCCGCTTAATCAAACGAATTTTCTTATTTATATTGACCGTATCCTTTTTGTTCGCTCTGATATGGCTCACTAACTTTGGGTATAAAAAACTGAAACATAAATTAGATACAAAAAAAGAAAAGCTATTTAAACCTCTTTTCGTTCGGGAATACGAGTTATTAAGTATCGAACGGGAAAGTAAAATCATGTTCTTTTTTCTGAATGTTTTTCGATGGATTATTATCATTGTTCAATTGATCATTATTATTCCTATCCTATTTAGCATCTTTCCTCAAACAGAGAACTTAGCGATGACTCTCTTTTCTTATATTGCGACACCGGTAAAAAGTTTAGTAAAGAGCATCATAAACTACATTCCGAATCTATTTACTATCGCTGTCATTTGGATAGTGATTCGTTATGTAATAAAAGGTATTCGTTTCCTTGCTATCGAAATAGAAAGCGGCCGATTATCCATACCAAAATTTTATCCCGATTGGGCAAAACCTACATTTACTATTATCCGATTCTTATTATATGCCTTTATGCTTATAATGATCTACCCTATGCTCCCGGGATCTAACTCTCCGGCATTTCAAGGAATATCTGTTTTTCTCGGACTAATTGTATCTTTCGGCTCAAGTTCTGCTATCGGCAACTTAATATCGGGTATTATTATAACCTATATGCGCCCGTTTAAAATTGGCGATCGAATAAAACTAAACGACATGATTGGGAATGTTATCGAACGAACACCTATTGTTACCCGGATAAAAACCTTAAAGAATGAAATAGTAACAATCCCGAACAGCACAATCATGAATTCGCAAACAACTAATCTTAGCGAATCGGCCAAAACATTGGGATTGATTATCCACTTAGACGTAACAATGGACTACGATACGCCTTGGCGGCAGGTAAATGAAATATTAATCAGCTCGGCTTTAGCAACAGAGGGAGTAATGAAACAGCCACATCCTTTTGTTTTGGAACAATCATTTGACGATTTTTATGTAACTTATCAAATCAATGCTTATATAAAAGACGCCGATCAATTAACAAACATCACAACTGCTTTGCGCGAAAATATTCAAGACAAGTTCAAAGAAGCCGGATTAGATATTACATCGCCTCACTATTATACACAAAAAGAAGAGGCTCCCAAAAGGAAGCCTAAAAATCCGGTTTATAAACGAAAAGATTCGAACACCGAATCGTTCGATTTATTTAGCCAAGGGCCTGTTTAATATCGTTGATCAGATCTTCTACGTTTTCGATTCCAACAGAAAGCCTTATTAAGTCGGGAGCTACGCCTGCTTCGATCAATTGTTCGTCGCTTAATTGTCTATGAGTATGGCTTGCCGGATGCAAAACACAAGTACGAGCATCGGCGACATGAGTAACTATTGCAATTAATTGAAGACTATCTATAAAATGAATAGAAGCATCGCGTCCACCTTTTAATCCAAATGCGATAACGCCGCAAGATCCTGTTGGAAGATATTTCTGTCCCAGATCATAATATTTGTCTTTTTTAAGTCCCGGATACTGTACCCAAGCAATTTTATCGTGACTTTCCAAAAACTCGGCAATTTTCTGTGCATTTTCACAATGACGTTCCATCCGGAGATGCAAAGTTTCCAATCCGATATTAGTTAAAAATGCATTCTGAGGTGATTGTATCGAACCTAAATCGCGCATCAACTGAACAACAGCTTTGGTAATATAGGCAGACTTTCCAAAAGCTTTCGTATAAACCAATCCGTGATAAGAATCGTCGGGAGTAGTTAATCCTGGAAACTTATCAGCATATTGATCCCAATCAAAATTACCGCTATCAACTACTACTCCGCCTACACTGGTTGCATGTCCATCCATATATTTTGTAGTTGAATGAGTAATAATATCAGCGCCCCATTCGATCGGACGACAGTTAATAGGCGTTGGAAATGTATTATCAACAATCAAAGGAACGCCTTGAGCATGAGCAATACGTGCCATTTTTTCTATATCTAAAACCTTTAGTCCCGGATTGGCAACCGTTTCTCCAAACAATACTTTGGTATTAGGCCGAAAACATTTAATAATCTCGTCTTCCGATGCGTCTTGATCAACAAAAGTAACATCGATACCTAATTTTTTCAAGGTGACAGAAAATAAATTAAATGTACCTCCGTAGATAGTTGATGTCGAAATAAAATGATCTCCCGCAGAACAAATATTAAATATCGCATAAAAGTTGGCAGCTTGTCCCGAAGAAGTAAGCATTGCTCCTACTCCTCCTTCCAAGTCAGCAATCTTTGAAGCGACAGCATCTAATGTTGGATTCTGTAAACGCGTATAAAAATATCCACTTTCCTCTAAATCAAAGAGCTTAGCCATTTGTTCGCTCGTCTCATATTTGAATGTTGTACTCTGATAGATTGGTAATACTCGAGGATCGCCTTTTTTAGGCTTCCATCCTCCCTGTACACATATGGTTTCCCGTTTATAATTCATCGTGTGAAAAGTTAAAGAATTAATATTTATATTCGACTATTTACAACTTAAGCTTTCAAGCATTCGCTTAAGAACTACTTGACAAGATATTTCGCGGTTGGCAGCTTCTTGTACTACGATAGATTGTGGACTTTCTATTACATCGTCAGTCACAATTACATTTCGTCTTACCGGCAAACAGTGCATAAAGAAAGCAGTATTAGTAAGAGACATTTTCTTTGTATCAATTGTCCAACTGGTATCTTTGCTTAAAATTTTACCATAATTATTATCATTAAATGGAGACCAATTCTTTGCATATACAAAATCGGCATTTTTCAATGCTTCATCTTGATTATAAACAACCTTTGCGTTTCTCACAAACTGAGGATCCAATTCATATCCTTCGGGATGAGTAATAACAAAATCCACATCAGCTTCATTCATAAAATCAGCAAAAGAATTGGGGACGGCTTGTGGTAAAACACGGGGATGAGGAGCCCAAGTCAGAACGACCTTCGGGCGCTCTTTTTTCTTAAATTCTTCTATTGTTATTAAATCGGCAAAAGCTTGAAGGGGATGAGTAGTTGCTCCTTCCATACTAAAAACGGGTTTTCCCGCATATTGTATAAATTGATTGAGTATTTTCTCGTTATAATCGTCCTCTTTACTTTCGAAACGAGCAAAAGAACGAACTCCAATAATATCACAATAACTACCCATTACCGGAATTGCCTCAAGAATATGCTCGGTTTTATCACCATCCATAATAACTCCTCGTTCGGTTTCCAATCGCCAAGCTCCTTGATTAATATCCAAGACCATAGTATTCATCCCTAAATTAAATGCTGCTTTTTGAGTACTTAATCTAGTACGAAGACTGGAGTTGAAGAAAACCATTAATAAAGTTTTATTCTCTCCTAACGATTTATAGGCAAAACGATTTTGTTTTACCTCGAGCGCTTCTTTTACGGCAACTCCAAGATTACCTAAATCCTTAACATTCGTAAATGCTTTCATTTATTTATACTTTCTATTAAATATAATGTTCTATACAGAAAATCTCTATAAAAAAAACGATTCTATAGTGATGATAAAGCATCAAAATTCTCTTATAAAAGCACAAAAGTACATAAAAATACATGAAACTGATCCACTTTAAAATTTATTTTCTACATTTGTAAGATTGAAATATAATTTGTCACAGAATTTATTAATATAAACTAACTTTATTATGAAACGAACATGAAATTATTTAACCAAACATTTGTCCAAAGCGACAATTAAATAATTTCATCGAGAGTTCCATACTTTCAAAAACAAATTTTAATCGTATGAAAAGAAAAACAAGATTGATGATGGCTACCGCCATGGTATTGTGTTCAAGCGTTTTATTTAGTTCTTGCATTGGTTCATTCAGTTTATTCAACAAACTACTTTCTTGGAACCGGAACGTTAGCGACAAATGGATAAATGAATTATTATTTATTGTCATAAGTCCTGCTTATGCTGTTGCCGGAACTATTGATGTTTTAATCCTTAACTCTCTTGAATTTTGGACAGGAGACAACCCTGCAAGCGCACAAGTACAAACAATCGAAGGAGAAGATGGTATTTATACTGTAACAACTGACACCGAAGGTCATAAAATTCAAAAAGAAGGTTCTGACGAAATTGTTGAATTCCGTTTCGACAAAAAAGATCAAAGCTGGACTCTTTTAACAGATGAGTTAGCTGTTCCTTTATTTAAGATGATTGACGAAAGTAATGCTTTGGTTTATTTAGCTGATGGTTCAACTATGACTATTTCTGCTGACCAAGCAGGCCTTTATGCGCTTCAACAAGTAGTTACTGAAAAAGCTTTCTTTGCTGCAAAATAAGCAAAAGAGAAAATATAATAATAAAGGATTGCCCCTAATGGAGCAATCCTTTATTATTATATAGGTTAGAATGTTTTTTATTTTTCTCTCATAAAAACATTAATTGGAGTTCCCGTCAAATTCCAATGCTTTCTTATTTGATTTTCCAAAAAACGTTTATATGGTTCCTTTACCCATTGTGGTAAATTACAGAAGAAAACAAAACTAGGTATAGCCGTATTAGGAAGTTGAGTGATGTATTTGATACGCACTACTTTTCCTTTATTCATAGGAGGTGGTGTTTTTTCAATAATAGGAAGCAATACTTCATTCAGTTTATGAGTCGAAATCTTAGTTCTACGAATATTATAAACCTCATTAGCACACTCCAACACTTTGAAAATACGTTGTTTCGTCAATGCAGAAGAAAAAATAATAGGCACATCCGTAAATGGAGCTATCCTTTCTTTAATAGCATTTTCAAAAGTTTTGATCGTATTATTGTCTTTATTTTCTACTAAATCCCATTTATTTATAACAACAACCAAGCCTTTTTTATTCTTCTGAATTAAAGAGAAAATATTCATATCTTGCGCTTCTATTCCTCTAGTTGCATCAACCAAAAGTATACAAACATCAGCATTCTCAATTGCTCGAATTGCACGAATAACAGAGTAATACTCCAAGTCTTCATTTACTTTTGCTTTCTTTCGAATACCTGCAGTATCTACCAAATAGAACTTCAGTCCGAACTTATCATACATAGAATAGATAGAGTCGCGCGTTGTTCCCGCAATATCAGTAACGATATTTCTATCTTCTCCAATAAAGGCATTAACCAAAGAAGACTTACCTGCATTAGGTCTTCCTACTATTGCGATACGAGGAACGTCTTCTTCTATTTCCTCTTCGTCTGTTTTGGTAAATTTCGAAACTATTACGTCCAATAAATCACCGGTTCCTGAGCCATTAATAGCTGAGATATTATATGGGTCTCCCAATCCTAATGCATAAAACTCAGATGATTGTGCATGAAGTTCAAAATTATCAGCTTTATTAGATACAAGAACTACCGGCTTTTTTCCCTTACGAAGCATTAATGCTATTTGATCATCCAAGTCGGTTGTACCATGCATTACATCTACAACAAAAAGAATAACGTCTGCTTCTTCAATACCAATCTGAACTTGTTTGTTTATTTCTTCTTCGAAAACATCCTCCGAATTTAAAACCCAGCCTCCTGTATCGATAACAGAAAATTCTCGGCCGTTCCATTCCGCTTTACCATATTGGCGATCACGTGTTGTTCCTGACAATTCATTTACGATAGCTTGCCTAGATTGGGTTAATCTATTGAATAGGGTTGATTTTCCTACGTTTGGTCTTCCGACTATTGCTACAATATTACTCATATTTTATCCTATTCAAGTTTATATCCAAATTGTTTTAATATTTTATCTCGATTACGCCAATCTTTCTCTACTTTTACAAATAGTTCGAGAAATACTTTCTTTTCAAAGAAACGTTCTATATCTCGACGAGCTAACGTACCTATTTTCTTTATTGCAAAACCTTTATCTCCAATTATTATTCCTTTTTGAGTATCTCTTTCGCAGATAATAACAGCTCTAATCTTTACAATATCTTTCTCGTCTTGAAACTGTTCTACAATAACCTCTACGGCGTAAGGTATTTCTTTCTTATAATAAAGCAATATCTTTTCTCGAATAATCTCCGTAACGAAAAAACGAGCAGGTCTATCAGTCAAAGCATCTTTTTCAAAATACGGAGGAGACTCAGGTATGAGTTCTTCGATTCGTCTTTTTAGAGGCTCTATATTAAATTTGTTTGTTGCCGAGATTGGTATAATTTCTGCATTAGGCAATATTTGATGCCATTGTTCAACTAAAAGTTCCAAACCTTGTTGATTTGTTAGATCAACTTTATTGATAACTAATATAGTATGTACTGCTGAGTTCTGTACCTTCTTCAAGAAAAAATCGTTTTTATCAATTTTTTCCACAACATCTGTAACATAAACTAAAACATCTGCGTCGCCCAATGCCGACTGAGAGAAGTTTAACATATTCTCTTGCAGCTTATAATTCGGACGAAGTACGCCGGGAGTATCAGAATAAACGATTTGCATCTCGTCTGTATTAACTATTCCTAAAATACGATGACGAGTTGTTTGTGCTTTAGAGGTAATAATAGATATACGTTCGCCTACTAATGTATTCATCAACGTTGATTTTCCCACATTAGGATTGCCAACAATATTTACAAACCCCGATTTATGCATATTTTATTAAAAGAAGTTTTGTTTATGAATTATATCCCCATTTAAGGTAAATTGCGCCCCAAGTAAATCCGCCTCCAAAAGCAGTTAAAATAATTTTATCTCCTTTCTTAAGACTTGTTTCCCATTGTTTTAAACAAAGAGGAATTGTTCCGGCACTACTATTACCATATTTTTCGATATTGATCATTACTTTTTCTGTTGGGATACCCAAGTGATGAGCTACCGAATCAATAATACGTCTGTTTGCTTGATGAGGAACTACCCAATCAATTTCGTCTTTAGTTAAGTTGTTTCGTTTCAATACTTGCTCACAACTGTCAGCCATACTTGAAACAGCGTGTTTAAAAACAACTTTTCCGTCTTGCCAAATATAATGTAGACGATTATCTATAGTTTCATAACTTGCCGGATTAACAGAACCTCCACCAAGTAAGTGAAGATGTTCTACGCTATCGCCGTCCGAACGCATATAAGAATCCATAATACCGACATCTTCAGTTGTTGGTTCTAACAAAACACACCCACAACCGTCGGCAAAAATAGGACAAGTATTTCTATCTTCATAATTTGTAACAGAAGATAATACATCTCCTGCCACAACTAATACTTTTTTATATTTACCGGATACTATAAATGCGCTCCCCACTTCTAATCCGTAAATAAAACCACTGCATGCGGCGTTCAAATCAAACCCGAAAGCATTGGTCATTCCTAATTTATAAGCGAGAAGAGATGCTGAGTTAGGAATAAAATAATCAGGGGTTGTTGTTGAAAACACAACGGCTTCGACAGATAATGGATCGAAATCTCTGCGAGTTCTCATATCAGCAACGGCTTGTTCTGCTAGATAAGTAATTCCTTTCCCCTCTTCCGGCTTCAAAATATGCCTTTCTTCTATCCCTATTCTTTTCTTTATCCACTCATCAGAAGTATCTACATGCTGAGATATTTCTTCATTTGTCATCACATACTTAGGTACGTAAGATCCAATTCCTGTTATAACTGCGTGTATTTTATCCATAAAAAGTGCCTATAAAAAAACAGAAACGGGCTGTCTTGAAATCTTTTTCGTCGCAGAGACTTTGTTTTCAAGGCAGCCTTTTTCCTAATTTACTATGAATTATTATTCTTCTGAAGTATTGTCAATGATAACTTTACCTTTGTAATACAATTTACCTTCATACCAATGTGCTCTATGATACAAATGGTATTCTCCTGTAGTAGGATCTAAAGCAATTTGAGGCAAAGTAGCTTTATAATGAGTTCTTCTTTTGTCTCTTCTGGTTTTACCAATTCGTCGTTTAGGATGTGCCATCTTTCTTTATATTTAGTTATTATATTTCGTCTATTTCTATTGTTGTATCATCATCAACTTCGTCTTCATCTTCGCTAACGATGATGTGTTCTTTTAATTTAGAAGACATTTGTTTGTTACACTTTCCCGGTGCATGAACATGCTTAATAGGGATTGCCAACGCCGCAAATTCGTAAAGAAACCAAGCTAAGTTAATTGTCCCTTCGGTTTCTGGTATAACAATTATTTCTTCGCTTTCTTCTGCATAATCTCTTCCTAGTTTAACCACCAAACGGTTGTTTGTTTCGATCGCAAAATCCATATCATCCAAACAACGATCACAAGGTATAACAGCAATTCCGTTAAGTGTAAAATTAAGGTTATAGAATCCTGCTGTCTTTATTATAAGCAAATGAACCTCAATTTTCCCTTTTGGAATTTCTTCTCCGTCAATATTTGCGAAGAATTGATTATCTAAAAGGTATTGGTACTCTTCCGAGTCGGCCCTCATGCCTTTTAAGTCTACCTTGTATGGATCAAACTTACCCATGATTAACTTAGTTTATAAAAAACCCTGCAAAGATAGAAATAAATCTTGTATTAATGAAATAATAAGATGAATTATTTTTTGAAAAAGCGTAACTTTGCACAAGTTCTGACTAATGATTAATCGAATATGAAGAAAGCCTGTTTCTTGCTATTACTAACTTGGGGGATTTCGATTACTGCTTTTTCGCAAGAGTTTTTGTGGAAAACTGATGTCTATTCCTTTTTTGACAATACCGAATTTTCCGGTTCTGAAGTACAAAATGACCAAACTATGGCCGGAATACATTTAGCTCCTCAAATAGGTTTGAATTGGAATAAACGACATCGAATATTCGCCGGGGTCGACTTACTTCATGATTTTGCCAGCGACGAAGCTATAGACGAATACAAACCCATTGTTTATTACGAGTTTCAAGGAAAGATGCTTCAATTCTACATGGGAGCTGTCCCTCGCAAAAACCTTTTGGACAAATATCCTCGTATGTTTTTTCAAGATTCTATTACAAATTACCGCCCAACTATCAATGGTTTTTTCTGGGAATTAAATAAAAACAAACATTATGCAAATGTATGGCTTGATTGGACAGGCAAACAATCGAAAGATACAAACGAAGCCTTTTTCATGGGTTGGTCGGGTCGATACAACTATAAGTTATTATACGCCCAGCATTTTGGCTACATGTTTCATTATGCCTTAAAAAAAGACGCCGACATAAACGAATCGGTTCATGACAATGGACTTGTACTAACATCTATCGGTCTGGATTTTTCAAAACTAACAGGATTCGAACAATTAGAAATAAATGCAGGATGGTCGGTCGGCTTAGATCGCGACAGAAACATAGGAGAATGGAACACGCCGCAAGGCTTTCTTTCCGAAACAAAAATAGAATATAAAGGAATCGGGCTATTTAATACGCTTTATTTAGGCGAAAGTCAGCAAATCTTTCACAAAGACCATTCGAGCAAACTTTATTGGGGAGACTCTTTTTACCGTCTAAAAAAATATAACCGAACCGATTTTGATATTCATTTCATAAAAAGTCAAGTCGTAAACATTAAGTTTACCTGCTCTCTTCACTTCGCAGAAAGCAAAGTATATGGGCAACAGATATTCAATGTCTCTTTCAATTTGAATAATCTACCCAAACAACAACAAAAGAAATACGAATACCTTTGGGATGATTGGTTTTGACTGCCAAGTTATACTATAACTTGACTCAAGTTATAGTATCTTTTTAAAGTTTTCTGTACAGAAAACTTCAAAGTTATAGTATCTTTTTTCAAGCACATAAAAAAACTTGGGCCAAGTCCTACAAGAACCTGACCCAAATCGAGCTTAATTTTTATTTTGATATGTTTTTTTTCGAAACGAAATATTTATTTCGCAATCTTCTTTATATCTCTTTTCCCTGAGGAGATAACTTCAACGATATAAATACCTTTCGCCCACGATGAGATATTAATTTCTCCGTCGCCGGATAAGTTTTCTTTCCGAAGAAGAGTTCCGGCAGCCGAATAGATATTCACGTCGTAGTTATCCAAAGAAGTTTGGATTCTTACCACTCCATTCGTATATTGAATAGAAGAAATAGCCATATCGGGGGTAACTATTCCTGATACCGGGCCTACAGATCCCAAATTGTCTAAGCAAAGATAAGCCGGAGTCAACAAACCCCACTCATTATTACGAGAGCCTTCAAAGGTAAAAGTGATACTGTTTACGCTTCCTAAGGCCGTTAGATCCAACCAAGTCCAATCGGTTACAATATAATGTTCGGCAGAATTAGCGGAACGATAGTCGGCTAAATAAAACTCAACGGTCTTAGTTTTATCAATACCTTCTTCCGAATAAGGCATAAAAATCACTTTAAGATAGTCGCCGGTTTCGAAAGGACCTCCCGAATACGAGTCACCTTTTGTAATACTGGAGTAAGTATATAGGCTATTTGTTAGATATAGTCCTGTAACTGTGGCTGCTTCGTCCAAGTCGATGATCGGAATATTATAATCAGAATAAAAACACACCCCAAAAGTTGAACTGTTATCTACTCCTTTTCCGGTTACTGCACCAAATTGATAGTCCGGATTATTAAGGTCACTTATCCCAATAGTAAGGTTAGAATAGGCAAAAGCATCCCAATAAACGAAGCCGTTATACTCACTCCATCCGTTGTTGAAAGTAAAAGATCCGCTTTTAAAGCTTCCAGCTGGATTTTCGGGGTTATAAAACCAAAAAGATTCGGGTTGAAGTTCTAAATCTTCGAACGTTGCCGGCGATGGTTTTCCTTGCGCCATAGCAGAGTTTAGGTTGTTTATACAGAAAACAACCACCAATAAAAGGTAAAGTCTTTGTTTCATATTGTAAAATAAATAAGTTCGCGCTTTATTTCCCGAAAGCAATCGATTACGGTACATTGGCAGGTCTTCTGACTTGTTCTATCTTGTATTCCTTCCCGGCTTATAAACCAGTGGATTTGTAGTATTTACAAGATGCTTAAAGAACTTACAGCAGCGGGTCTGTTCAGGATTTTCACCTGATTCCCTTTTCATCGCTACTCTGCGAACGCAGAAAGCGACACCAATATTAGCGGCAAAGGTATAAAATAAATATATAATACGAAAAGAAATGCAATTATTATTGCTTATTTAGTTCGATACGGAAAGTGGTTCCTTTGCCTATTTCGGATTTATAGACATAGATTTTTCCTTTATGATAGGATTCGACGATGCGTTTTGTAAGAGAAAGCCCTAAGCCCCATCCTCGTTTTTTGGTGGTATAACCCGGATGAAAAACAGCTTCGAACATAGACTTTGGAATACCTTTACCAGTATCCGACACATCCATTATTACTTTATTTCCCTTAGAGTAAACTTTAATGGCAATGTTTCCTTGTCCCTCCATCGCATCTACTGCATTTTTGACTAAATTTTCGATAGTCCATCCGAAAAGAGAATCGTTCATCCAAACGATAAGATTGTTGTCTTCAAAGTCTATTGCAATATTAACTTTCGAAGAGATACGCCGTCCCATATAAGAAATAGCATTATCGACTTCGGTTCGTAAGTTCATTGGTTCGGGTTCGGGCATAGATCCGATTTTAGAGAATCGTTCTGCTATAACTTTTAAGCGATTAACGTCTTTATCCATTTCGTCTAAAAGTTTAATATCCATATCTTTTGTCTTAAGATATTCTATCCAAGCCATAAGGGAGGAAATAGGAGTACCCAACTGATGAGCTGTTTCTTTCGACAAACCAACCCACACTTTATTCTGTTCGGCTTTTTTTGCACTATTTAGAGCAAGAAAAGATATAAGCATCAAAACAAATACAACGGCTAACTGTATAAAAGGAAACCATTGCAACTGTTTAAGCACCGTAGAATCGTCGTAATATATGTATTGACTAATACCTTCTCCCAGATCAATAAAGATAGGGCTATGCTTTTTCTCAAACGATTTTATTTTTCTCTCAAAGAACTGAGGATCATTTTGAGGTTCTTTCAGGTTGTGAGAAGTAATTACATTTTGCTCTTCGTCGGCTAAGATCACAGGAATTGTTGTATTACTTTCGAGTATCTTAACTACAAGATTGATGTAATCATTAAAGAGATCCGGATTTATATCGTCTTCTATTGCCGGCGTAGACAATACTTTTATGGCTTCTGCCCAATTCTCTATCTTCTTTCGCTCTTCTTCTTTCAATTCGTCAACCAAATGATTTGTAATCCAAATAGAAACTACAGCTATCATTGCGGCAACAATAACAAAACCGTATTTGAATATTTTCCCCGAATTATAATCTTTTGGCATAATATACGATATATGCGTATACTCGATTTATTTTTTTATTTCAGTTCCACAACAACCGGACAATGATCCGAAAATGCTACATTCGAATGTATTTCGGCCATTTTCAAGTTATCTTTTACACTGCCCGTTACAATGTGATAATCGATCCGCCAACCCAAGTTTTTTGCTCGTGCTCCGGCTCGATAACTCCACCAACTATATTGTTCCGGCTCTTGATTAAAGACTCGGAAGCTATCTATGAATCCATTATCGATCAAGCGATCAAACCATTCTCGTTCTTCCGGCAAGAACCCCGAAGTTTTTTGATGTCGTTCGGGGTGATTAATATCTATTGCTTTGTGGCAAATATTATAATCTCCGCAAATAATCAAGTTGGGTCGTTCTTTACGAAGCTCGATCAAGTAAGTTAAGAAGTGTTCTAAAAATTCCATTTTCAAAGTTTGACGAACTTCTCCTGTGGTTCCGGAAGGAATATAAACACAAACGATAGTTAGATCTCCAAAGTCGGCCCGAATAACACGTCCTTCGCTATCAAAGAGTTCATGTCCTATGCCTAACTTATAATAATCCGGCTTTGTTTTACTAAAGATAGCAACTCCGCTATAACCTTTCTTCTCGGCAGAATTGATGATAATATTTTCGTAACCTAAACTATTGAAAGTTAAAGAATCTATCTGTTCGGGCTGAGCTTTTGTTTCCTGCACGCACAACACATCCGGGCTCTCAGTTTCAAGCCATTCGAAGAATCCTTTACTAATTACCGATCGAATTCCATTAAGATTGTATGATATAATCCGCATATTTATTCTAAATAAGTGTATCCATAGAGTCCGGATCTATAGTTAGATAAAAACTCACGACCTTCTTCTACCGTAATCCTACCTTCTTTCATTGCCGAAGTTACCCACGATTCTACCGTGCGAACCAACTTCTTCGGATTGTACTGAACATATTCAAGCACATCGGCAACTGTTTCGCCGTCGATTACTTGTTCAATCTGGTATCCTTCTTTATTAACGGAAATATGTACTGCGTTAGTATCTCCAAACAAATTATGTAAGTCTCCCAATATTTCTTGGTAAGCTCCTACAAGAAAAACGCCAATATAATAGGGTTCTTTTTTATTGATTGAATGTACCGGTAAATGATAAGTATAGTTCTTCATATTTATGAAGTTATCGATCTTACCATCCGAGTCGCAAGTTATATCTTGTAGTGTTGCCGTCCTATTAGGTCTTTCATCTAAGCGTGAAATCGGAACAATCGGAAAAACTTGATCGATAGCCCAACTGTCTGGAAGTGACTGAAAAAGAGAGAAGTTGCAAAAATACTTATCCGGCAACATCTTAGATATTTTACGAAGCTCTTCGGGTGCATGCTTCATATTAAGAGCTGTTTGGTAAACTTCACGAGCTATTGACCAGTATAATTGTTCGACTTGCGCACGAGTTACCAAATCCAGCATACCTAATGAGAATAAATCTAGTGATTCTTCACGAATTTGCTGGGCATCGTGCCACGTTTCTATAAGACGAGGTTGATTCATTTCATCCCATAAACGATAAAGTTCTACTACTAATTCGTGAGCATTCTCAGGTAATTCTTCATGTTCGTCCCACTCGGGCAAGGTAGTTGTTTCCAAAACCGGAAAAATCAGAATAGAATGATGAGCAGTTAACGAACGTCCCGACTCAGTAATAATATTAGGTTGGGGCAAATCGTTTTTAATACAAGCATCTACTAAAGTTGATATCGAGTCGTTTACGTATTCTTGTATCGAATAGTTCATACTACTTTCTCTTCCGGAAGAACGAGTTCCATCATAATCAACTCCCAGTCCGCCTCCTATATCAACAAAATCAATGTTATAACCCATAAACCTGAGCTGAACATAAAACTGAGAAGCTTCTCGCAAAGCATTTTTTATGCGACGAATTTTAGTTACCTGGCTACCTATATGAAAATGAATCAACTTCAAGCAGTCTTTCATCTTGTTTTTCTCAAGTATCTCAAGAGCTTCTAGTAATTCGCTTGAAGATAAGCCAAATTTACTAACATCACCTCCTGATTCTTCCCACTTTCCGCTACCGGCACTTGCCAATTTAATACGGATTCCTATGTTGGGTTGAATTTTAAGTTTTTTCGCTAATTCGGCAACCAGCTTCAACTCGTTAAGTTTTTCGATGACGATAAAAATGCGTTTCCCCATCTTTTGCGCCAACAAGGCAAGCTGAATATAATTTTCATCCTTGTATCCATTACAGATTATCAAAGAATCACTACTTGTATTGATAGCTAAAACAGCGTGAAGTTCAGGTTTAGAGCCGGCTTCGAGTCCAATGTTGAACTTTTTGCCATGACTGACTATTTCTTCTACAACCTGACGCATCTGATTGACTTTTATCGGATAGATAATAAAGTTTTTCGCTGTATAGTTGTATTCTTCCGAAGCGATATTAAAACAATTTGAAATTTTTTCGATTCTATTATCAAGAATATCCGAAAATCGTAACAGAAGAGGAGTCTCAACATCCCTAAGAGTTAGTTCGTCCATCAAGTCTTTCAAGTCCACTTGGGCTCCACCCTTTTTAGGAGTAACGGTAATATGACCTTTTTCATTTACTGAAAAATAATCTAAACCCCATCCCCTGATGTTGTATAATTCTTCCGAATCTTCAATACGCCATTTTCTCATTTCAAATATACTGTATTAAAAAGTTAATGCTGTGGATAGATTTTACAATCCTGTATTTTCTAAAATTCCGCGAAGTTAATAATTAATTTCAATAAAGCACAAAGAAATACAGTTTATTAGTTGAAAGAGAAGAGATGAAAGACCGAATGTATTTTCATTTCCATAAAAACGGAGATTCGACCATATAAAAATAGCTTTTTAGTATTCCAAAATTGATCCTTTAATATTTGGAAGCAAAGTAATTTATTCTGGTTCGAATCAAGTAAGCAATCTTCCTGAATAATAACACCGAAGATGATGCACTAACAAGATTATTTCATTTTAATAAAAGTGTAGGTCGCCTCGATAGAAAGTGTAAGGAATACACTATCGGGATAATTAATTATTTTATTAGGGATAAACACAGCCGAAAGTTTTGGATTTCGGTTGCTATGATCGTAATAATAGAGAACCTTTTCAGAGAAGCTCTCTAATATATTATTTGTAAATGCCTGATCGGAAGCAAAATCATAAAGACCTTGCGGCTCGTTTACACAATTACCAAAAATATAACGGTCTGATTCGTTCAATAGCAAGGTGAAGTTATTTAAAGTAAGATCCGGATTTTTGTCTTTCAATCCGCGTATACTCATACTACAGCTCAATAGTTCGGCTTTGACAACTTTATCTGCCGTATCTTTTCCTAAAGCATTATACAACGAAACAGGATTTAAAACGTATTCTACTATGGTATCGGCTTTTGTGGACATCAAAAACTCTCGTTGAACCAGAGTTTTCTTAACGTGTTCGTAAGTATATTCAAACTTCTCTCCTTCATCACAAGAAAAGAAAAACAAAGATAGCAATCCAAGTAGAATAGAATTAAAAAAACATTTCATAGGTTACTGTTTATTATTAACGGGGGCAAAAGTAGTAAATTAATCAGCATTTACTTTATTATTTAACATAGTTTATTACTCACATAAAAAAACAGCTGGCAGACACAAGAGAAGCCCAAAAACAAGCTCATCTCAAGTATCTGCCGGCTATTTATCTTTTTATTTACTTATTCTAATACGTGCATCAACAGCAATAATACCTCTTTCGGTAGCAAGTAATGGGTTAATATCAAGTTCTTTTATTTCGGTAGCGAAACGAAGCAAAGCCGACAAGCGAACAATAATATCTGCAAATTGATTTTCATCGATTCCTTTTTGTCCTCGCGCGCCTTTAAATACCTTATATCCCCGAAGAGATTGAATCATTGATAAGGCTTCTTCCTTCGCCAAAGGAGCTAAACCGGAAGCTACATCTTTGAATATTTCGACAAAGATACCACCAAGTCCGCAAAGTACTATGTGCCCAAATTTATCTTCGTATTTTGCTCCGGCGAAAAGTTCAAATCCTCCTTGAAGCATAGGCTGAATCATGACGGATGTTGCATCTTTAATTTTCATTAATCGCTTGAATTCGATCTCCAAATGTTCTTCCGAACGAATATTAAGTACGACTCCTCCGACATCTGATTTGTGTACCGGACCAACTACTTTGGCAACTACCGGGAATTGTACCTTTCTGGCAAACTCTTTTATATCTTTCCATTTGTCAGAAACCAATTCTTCTACCATCGGGATACCGGCAGATGAGAAAAGTTCTTGTACATATTTAGGCGCAATATAGCCCGACTTCTCCGGTATACTATCTATAATCCGGCGAATAGAGGGAATATCTACTCCTTTTAAAACAAGATTATTGGCCAAAGGAGGAGGTGTTTTCAACTTCATAATAAGCGCATTTGCCAAACCAACTTCATCACTGAAGTTAACATGTCCTTTCTTTACAAAAACATCTACTTCATCCCAAGCAGTACTAACCGAAGGAAGGATAGGAAAGATTGGTTTCGAACACGTTTTCATTTTCTGATCCAGCACATCATAAGCTTCGTAGACACGAGTTAAGCCCGGACTTCCGAAAATCACAGCCATCCCATCAATATTATCGAGCTTCTCTTCGCAATAATCAATAACTGTCGCCAAATGTTTAGGCTCTCCGGTTCCTAAAATATCAATCGGATTGCTGATCGCAGAGCCCGGAAGAAGCTTAGTTTTTAATTCTTCTGCAATAGGATTTTGACTTAACGACGGAATATTCATACCACCTTTAGCCAATGCATCAGTTAAAATAACAGCAGGACCTCCGGCATGAGTAATTATCGCTATATTTTTACCCTTCAATTCCTTAAGAGTGAAAATTGCGCCAACTGTTGCCAGCTCTTCTCTACTAACACATCGGACGATTCCGGCTTTTCTAAAGAGAGCTTCTACTGCTAAATCAGGATTTGCCATAGCTCCTGTGTGAGAAGAAGCAGCACGACTTCCCGCATCCGAAGTCCCGGATTTTATAGCCGCAATCTGACATCCCTTGCGAATAAGAGAACTTGTGTGCTCTAATAGTTTATCCGGATCCTTAATATCCTCTATGTACAGTAATTTTATTTTTGAATCTTTCTCCGGATCAAAATTAATGTCCATGTATTCTAAAATATCTTCTACTCTTATTTGGGCTCCGTTGCCAACCGACCAAACCGAGTTGAACTGAAGACCCATACGAATAGACGATTCCATAATAAAAATTGCAGTTCCTCCCGAACTAGATATCATATCTACTCCCATTGGATTCATCGTAGGAATAGGTAAAGTGAATAAACTATGGTGATAACGATTCAAGATCCCAATACAGTTTGGACCAATAAGACTTGCACCGGCATCGTTAATTACTTTAACTATATTTTTTTCAAGCTTGGCTCCCTCTTGTGTTTCTTCTCCAAATCCGGCAGTATACATAATAAATGCCTTGACTCCCTTTTCTTTCGCCAATATAGTAATTGATTCCAAACAAGCGCTGGCAGGAATAGAAATAATTGCCAAATCTGTTTGAGGAATATCTGATACATTTTTATAGCATTTTAGGCCTTGTACTTCATCTTCTTTCGGATTAACGGCATATAATTCGCCGGCATATTTACCATTGATTAAGTTACGAATACAATTACCGCCTGGCTTTGACGTTTTGTTTGAGCCGCCTACTACAACAATGCTCTTGGGGTTAATTAACTCCGGTGTTATCATAATATTATTTTTATTCTGGTTATAAAAGTTTTTCTATATACTTATCTTACTGGTCGGAATCCGATACGAGGATCTGTACTACGAGCCATGTCATAGTTGCGTTGAGACACCCGCGAGCTTAACTCCGGATAATCATAACTACCTCCTCTGTTTACTTTACCATCTCCTTCTTCCGGACCTTCGGGATTTTCTTTAATTTTAAGATCATAGTAGTTTTCATCAAACCAATCATGACACCATTCCCAAACATTTCCACTCATGTCATAAGTTCCGTATGAGGTCGGATTTAATTTTGCCACCGGATGTATTTGATTGCCTGAGCTTTCTCGGCTCCATCCTACTTCAGTTATATTTGCACTACCCGAATATGGATGGTTTTGTCCGCCACGAGCAGCATATTCCCATTCGGCTTCAAAAGGAAGTCGATAACCATAGAAGTCACAAAAAGCAAGCGCGCCGTACCAAGAGACACAAACCATTGGGTAATGTTCCTTGCCTTCAACAGGAACCCAACAATCATCTGCCCAATGAATTTGCGATTCGTCGCTAAAAAATTTGCGATTCCATCCATTATCATCATAAAGAGGAATATCTTTTCCATATCCTGCATCGTTCAAAAATTTACAATACTGAAGATTTGTTACTTCTGTCTTGGCTATTTCAAAATCATTAACACTAACTTCATGACGAGGTAGTTCGGCTTTTGTACCAGAACCTCCGCACTGTCCGGTACAACCCATCATAAAGGTCCCTCCGGTTATGGAAACGAAAGATACTTCGTCTGTTGAAAGAAATGTTTGAGAAAAACTTGGTTGAGAGAAAACTGTAAGTAGGGCAAAGATACTGATAAACAGTATGATAAATGTCTGTTTGTTCATATTATATTTGTTTTTGCTTTCAATTTTCAAAGATAAACGCTTTCTTCCACATATCCAAATAATATTGTATCTTTGCCGAAAATTGAAACTATATGAGTAAGAATTTCAAAAGAACATTAATTACTTCGGCTTTACCGTATGCCAACGGCCCCGTTCACATCGGACATTTAGCTGGAGTATATATTCCGGCAGACATTTATGCACGTTATTTGAGACTTAAAGGAGAAGATGTACTTTTTATTGGTGGCTCTGACGAACATGGAGTTCCAATTGCCTTGAAAGCAAAAGCAGAGGGCACAAGTCCACAAGAAGTGGTTGACCGGTTTCACTATATTATCAAAAAATCGTTCGAAGACTTAGGGATCACTTTCGATATATATTCCCGAACTACTTCTGAAACTCATTACGAAACCGCTTCCGATTTTTTTCGCAAACTATACGACAAAGGCGAATTTGTAGAAAAAACATCGGAACAATACTACGACGAAGAAGCAAAACAATTTCTTGCCGACCGTTATATAGTAGGAAAATGTCCTCATTGTGCTAACGAAAAAGCATATGGAGATCAATGTGAATCATGTGGTACGTCTTTAAGTCCATTAGATTTGATAGAACCAAAATCTGCTATCTCCGGAAGCACACCTATCTTAAAAGAAACCAAACATTGGTACTTGCCTTTGGACAAACACGAGGGATGGTTGAAGCAATGGATATTAGAAGATCATAAAGAATGGAAATCTAATGTCTACGGTCAATGTAAATCTTGGTTAGACATGGGCTTGCATCCGCGCGCCGTAAGCCGAGACTTGGACTGGGGAGTACCAGTTCCTGTCGACGGAGCAGAAGGAAAAGTACTATATGTATGGTTTGATGCGCCCATAGGATACATCTCCAATACCAAAGAATTACTTCCTAATGATTGGGAGAAATGGTGGAAAGACGAATCTACCCGTATGTTGCACTTTATCGGAAAAGACAATATAGTTTTTCATTGTATTGTTTTCCCGGCAATGCTTAAGGCCGACGGGACTTATATTCTTCCGGAAAATGTTCCGGCAAATGAGTTTCTCAATTTAGAAGGAGATAAAATATCAACTTCTCGTAATTGGGCTGTATGGTTGCACGAATACTTGGAAGATTTCCCTGGCAAACAAGACGTATTACGCTATGTTTTAACCGCCAATGCACCGGAAACAAAAGACAATGATTTTACTTGGAAAGATTTTCAAGCCAGAAACAACAACGAATTAGTTGCTGTCTTCGGCAACTTTGTCAACCGGGCTTTAGTACTTACTCATAAATATTTCGACGGAAAGATTCCTACTCGGCACGAGATTACAGATTATGACAAAAAAACACTGGAAGAATTTGCTGGCGTAAAGAAAGATTTAGAACATTATTTAGATCTTTTCCGTTTCCGTGATGCATTGAAAGAGGCTATGAACTTAGCTCGCATCGGAAATAAATATCTAGCCGACACCGAGCCTTGGAAGATTGCAAAAACAGATATGGATCGTACCGAAACCATATTGAATATTGCCTTACAAATTACGGCTAACCTGGCGATTGCTTTCGAACCATTTTTACCTTTTACTTCACTCAAGATAAGACAATTGATCAACAAGACGGACAAATCCGACTTAAGCTGGCAAGAATTGGGAAGTATCGATCTTTTGCCTGTTGGACATACAATCAATCAGCCCGAACTTTTATTCGAAAAAATAGAAGATGAAGTAATCGCAAAACAAGTTCAAAAGCTATTGGATACAAAAAAGGCAAATGAATTAAAAGAACACAAAGCATCTCCGCTTAAACAAGACATCGTATTTGACGATTTTACAAAATTGGACATACGGGTCGGCAAAGTATTAGAATGTGTAAAAGTTCCTAAAGCCGACAAGCTCCTTCAATTTAAGATTGATGACGGATTAGGAGGCAGAACTATTCTTTCCGGTATTGCTCAGCATTACAAACCGGAAGAACTAATCGGGAAAAACATTTGTTTTATTGCTAATTTACCGGCTCGAACAATTCGCGGAATAGAATCACAAGGCATGATTTTATCTGTAGAAAATGCAGATGGTAGTCTTTATTTGGTACAACCGGCTGGAGATGTACTACCGGGAAGCCCGATAGTATAGACAATTACTAACAGTGCTATCAAGTTATAATACAACCAAATAGAAAAACACTAAATCTATTTGAAAGTTTTACAAGAACTTTACCCAAGTTATACTATAACTCAACCGAAGTTTTACTATAACTTTACTCAAGTTATAGTAAAACTTTTTCACCAAATCTTTCCGAAGTCACATACATAAAAAAAGGTTGTTCTCGAAAACAAGAACAACCTTTTTACATTGTTAAAAACAATTTATTACTGTCTATAAAAATTCAATGAATCAATACAGAAGTTATTGATAAAATCTGCATTTTTCTTCACTTCAGCTTCACCATAATTGATATAAACCTCAGCCGAACGACGAAATTCTTCAGGCATACGTGTTGCATCTTCCAACAACAAATAACCTAAGATAATATGTCCTGCAGATTCTACCAAACGGCGTGCTTGGAAATCGATATAATCTTGATTTTTTGTTTCAGAAACAGCAGGAACAATTTGTTCGTAAATAGCAACCATAGCAGCTAAACGCTCTTTCAAAGGAGTTAATTCCGAGCTAAACTCTTGCTGATGGTACGCTTTCATTTGAGAAAGGTAAGTACCTGTCAGTACGTGACGGATAGCAGCAACAACTTGTAATTGGCTTGTTCCCTCATAAATGTTTGTGATACGAGCATCTCGATAAAGACGTTCACAAGCATAATCTTTCATAAAGCCCGAACCTCCATGTACTTGTACACAATCATAAGCTGTTTGATTTGCATACTCTGTTGTCATTAGTTTACCTAATGGAGTATATGCATCAGCTAATTTTTTATATTTCTTTAATTCTTCTTTTTCCGCAGGTTCAAGTTTGCGATCTTTCTCAATATCTTCTAAGGTTTTATAAATATCGACAAAACGAGATGTTTCATAAAGCACGGTACGAGAAGCATCTAATTTAGCTTTAATATTGGCAACCATTTCAAATACCGCAGGAAATTCGATAATTGCTTTGCCGAATTGTTTACGTTCTTTGGCATAACTAAGAGCTTCGCGATAGGCGCGTTCCGAAATACCTGTAGCTTGAGCCATAATTCCCAAACGAGCTCCATTCATCAACGACATAACATACTTAATCAAACCTAATTTACGATCGCCACAAAGCTGTGCTTTTGCGTTTTTGTAAGTAAGTTCGCAAGTTGGAGAACCTTTAATCCCCATTTTGTTTTCGATACGACGAACATTTACTCCTCCGTCGTTCTTGTCATAAATAAACATTGATAATCCACGCCCGTCTTTAGTTCCTTCTTCCGAACGAGCCAATACCAAATGAATATCTGAATCTCCATTTGTAATAAAACGCTTTACTCCATTCAAACGCCAGCAATTATTAGCCTCATCATATGTTGCTTTTAATTGAACAGCTTGAAGATCAGATCCTGCATCTGGCTCGGTTAAGTCCATAGACATGGTTGCACCGGCACAAACACGTGGTATAAATTGTTTGCGTTGTTCTTCGTTTCCAAATTCATATAATGTCTCAGCACAGTCTTGCAATGCCCATAAGTTACTAAAACCTGCATCAGCGCGAGCTGCCAAATCCGACATCATAATAAAAGTCACCATAGGAAGGTTTAGTCCTCCGTAACGACGAGGCATAGAAAGACCCATTAACCCGGCTTGTGTCATCACTTTCAAGTTTTCGGCAGTTCCCGGAGCGTACACAACGCGGTTGTTTACTACTTTAGGTCCTAGAGCATCTACTTCTTCTGCGTTAACAGCAACTACATCTGCGATCACCTCTCCGGCAATCTCCATCACTTTATTGTAACTATCTATCGCGTCCTCAAAGTCAATCGGAGCATAGTCAAACTGATCCTTATCGGTATAGTTTCGTTCCCTCAGTTCCACAATCCGGCGCATCAACGGATGCTCCAGATAATGTTTCAATGACGGATTGTCTAAATAAAAGTTAGCCATTTTATTTTATTTTTTAATTGTTTATTGGTTTATTATCCGGATTTATCATTTATTCAAATGATTACCCAGCATGGTTGTAAATTCATTTTCATCAATGCTTACATCTCTTTTGGGAATAATATAAACCATTCCTTTCTTAGAGTAAATGAAGTAGTAATGCTTATTCGAGTCAAATTTATCGATCTCTTCCCATTTGAGAAATTTCTCTTGTGTTGATGAATGAACATCAATTCCTTTATTCGAGAAGTCCATAGTCATGTTTCCAAAAGCTCCGGGTTTTTCTTTTTCCATCTGAATAGCCGACTTCAACAATCGTTTTTTCGCAAAGCCTTTTCCTATAAGAAGTATTCCTAATAGAAGCACGCAAAACAAACAAACATAAGTATATGTCGTTATTCCATGAATAAAGTACAACGCAATGCCAATAACTATGTTCAATAATAACATAATAATGATCGACGGTTGCAAACAACCTGAAATAGGCGCCTTCTTTTTCATGTAATATTCTTGAAAAGAGACGAAGTCTTGAGCCGTTAGTTTATAAGCAATCTTCATTTCAGCAAAGCTGATTATTTACTATTCTTCTTATAATATTTGATCATTTTAGGGATGATAGCTTCAACATCACCGGTAATAACATAGTCTGCGATTGCATTAATCGGAGCATTAGGATCGTTATTAATAGCAATAATCAACGAAGACTCTTGCATTCCGGCAATATGTTGAATTTGTCCGGAGATACCACAAGCAATATACAATTTAGGGCGAACAGTTACTCCAGTTTGACCAATTTGGCGAGCATGTTCACAAAATCCTGCGTCAACAGCAGCACGAGAAGCACCAACTTCTGCTCCAATAGTATGAGCTAAGTCAAAAAGAAGGTCAAAACCATCTTTGCTTCCCATTCCATATCCTCCGGCAACAATAATCGGAGCTCCTTTTATATTCACTTTCGAAGCTTCCATGTGACGTTCGATAACCGATACAACAAAGTCTTCCTCCGACACATAGTCTTTTATACTATGAGTTTTAGTTTCTCCGCTATAGTTCGGATCGAAGATTTCTTTCTTCATCACACCTTCACGAACAGTTGCCATTTGCGGACGGTTATCCGGATTAATAATTGTAGCTACAATATTTCCTCCAAAAGCCGGGCGTATTTGATATAAAAGATTAGAATAGGTTTTATTTGCTTTCTTTTCTTCATGATCTCCGATTTCAAGGGAAGTACAGTCGGCAGTTAATCCGCTAAACAAAGCAGATGAAACACGAGGACCTAAATCACGGCCGATACTAGTAGCACCCATCAAAGCAATCTGAGGTTTTTCCTGTTTGAATAAATTCACTAGGATAGAAGTATGAGGCAACGATGTATAAGGATATAAGCGAGCATCGTCAAATAAGTGTAAGACATCTACTCCATATTGGAATACTTGTTCTCCTACTTTACTTAATTCCGAACCGATAGCAACCGCTTCCAGTTTACAGTTCAACTGATTGGCAAGTGCACGTCCTTTGGTTAATAATTCCAAGCTAACGTCTTCTACCTTACCATTTTCTATTTCGAGATATACAAATAAATTATCCATTTGTTTTTATCCAATCGTATGGTTAGCAATTAATTCTTTCATCAGTTCTTCGATTTGATCATCAGAAGAATCTAATGTTTTACTCTCTTTAGCCTG
>JAJDGO010000018.1 GCA_030265685.1 Bacteroidales bacterium OttesenSCG-928-M11 | reverse complement strand
AAGTGTGTCAAATTGTTTAATGAAGGAAAAATTAAGTACTTGATTTGTACCTCAACTCTAATAGAAGGAGTTAATACTAAGGCGAAAAATGTTATAATATATGATAACAAAATAGCTCGTACAAAATTTGATTATTTTACATTCAACAATATTTGTGGTCGTTCTGGCAGAATGTTTTCTCATTTTATAGGACATATATATCTTTTTCATGAACCTCCAGCAGCAGAATTACCATTAGTCGATTTTCCTATTTTTTCTCAAAACGATGATGTACCAGAAAAACTTTTAATAAATATTGACGAAGGAGATCTAAAAGAGAGTTCAAAACGAAAATTACAGAAATATTTTGAGCAAGATATTTTATCGAAAGAAACATTAAAAAAGAACTCATATATAGATTTAGATAAGCAACTAACATTGGCGAGTGTCATTCATAATAATATTTCTAAAATATATCGTATTATGAAATGGAGCCAATACCCAACAAACGATCAACTGAAATTAGCGTGTATGCTAATATGGGAGTATTTCATATCCTCTAAAAAGAGGATATATGGTGTTAGTTCTGGAAAGCAGTTGCATTTTAGAATCAACCAATTCAGAGATGCCGGGAGTATAAAAAACTTTATTGACATCATTGTTAATGAAGTTGACGGTAATAATCCTGATGAAGTAAATGAGGCTATTGAACTATCATTTGATATTCAACGACATTGGATAAATTTTCAATTCCCTCGATATTTGATGAGTTTAGCGAACATTGCTAATGATGTTTTTGAAAAACATAATCTCGCGCCTTGCGATTATTCTTATTTTGCCAGCTTGGTTGAATGTTATTTTATATCTCCTTATGTTGTACCAATGGATGAATATGGGTTACCTATTCAGGTATCAAAAAAAATAGGAGACATAGTTCAAATTTCTTCAAATATAGATGAGGCATTGGCTCAATTATCACGTTTTAATCCACCTCCTCAAAGATTCTCTGAAATTGAGAGAGAGTTTATTGGAGAGTTCCAAAAGTATATATAAAAAAGTCGCCTGAAAAATTGGGCGACTTTTTTCTTATTATTTCTCCTCCTTCGGCAACAAATGCCGCAAGTTCTCATCATTACGAATCCTTTCCAATTCATCAGTCACAATCTGTTTAGCTTCGGCTTTGATACGGTCGTAATTCTCCTTAATCATTTCTTTCATACGATCCACGCCGTTTTCATCAACAAAGTTGGTGATAACGGGGATTTTGCGGTACACTTTCGTTTCAGTGGCTACCCGCTCGTTATCGACAACGATTTCGCAATGGAAAATCTTCTGCTCTATCCGCTCATCAAAGTTATCCGCTACCGCCCCGACAAACATACCCTGTGTGAGATTGGAGATCTTGGATGGCGGTATCAGGCTATCCATTTGGGTAGAAATGGAAGTCGATTTATCATTACGGTTTATCGTCATGGACTGGCGTTTCTGTAACACTTTCCCGAAACGGTCAGATAGCGTTTTCGCCGTGTCGCCGACCACTTGACCGGAAAATATATTACCGACCGTATTCATCACCACAGCCGCTTCCTTATCCCCATAGTCGCGCTTTAGCTGCGAAAAGTCCTGAAAACCCAACAATACGGCAACCTTGTTGCTCCGTGCGGTGGCTATTAGGTTATCCAAGCCCTTAAAATAAATAGTCGGCAACTCATCAATAATAACCGAAGATTTGAGTTGTCCCTTTTTATTTATCAGCTTCACAATACGGGAATTATACAATCCGAGAGCCGCACCGTATATATTCTGGCGGTCGGGATTGTTCCCCACCACCAACATTTTAGGGTCGTCCGGATTATTAATATCCAGCGTAAATTCATTGCCCGACATTACCCAATATAATTGTGGACTAATCATGCGGGAAAGCGGTATTTTTGCGCTCGCAATCTGCCCCTGCAACTGGTCGGCAGCACCGGATTTCCACGCATCCATAAAGGGAGAAAGGTAGTTTTCGAGGTCGGGATAAGAGGTCAGAATCGGGAAAATATCTTCATAGCTTTTGTTCAAAAACTCGATAGCATGGGGAAAAGTACAATACTTCCCATCCTCATAAATCCGCAAATACCAGATAATAGCGGCGAAAAGAATAATCGGGGATTCGACAAAAAAGTCGCCCTGCTTCTGTACCCACGTCCGGTTCAAATTCAGCATTATCGTATATGCCGATTCGTAGGCATCTGAAATATCATCCATGAATGAAGGGTTAATCGGATTGCAACGGTGCGAACGGGAAGGATCGTCAAAGTTTATCACATAGAAAGTCGGTACTTTCTCGTAACCTTCCCGGTTGTTTAACAGGTGGTTATAAGCAATGGTAGAGAGGTCTGGAAACTTGAAGTCGTAAATGTAACCTGTATACCCCTTCTCGATCTGCTGTTTTATGAACTGGTTTACAACGGCATAAGACTTACCCGAACCCGGCGTACCCAAAACGATAGCTGCCCGGAAAGGGTTTACTACATTTATCCAACCTTTCCACTGTTTCTTTTTATACCAGAATTTCGTAGGCAGATTTACCGAATAATCGTTTACCATCAGCTTGGTTTCCTGCATGAACGATTCGTTTTCCGTGTTGAAAACATCGTCAAACAGATTGTTTTTGAGCAGGCGGCTTATCCATGTACCCGCCATCAATAATAATATGTAGCCTACCGAAATGGTGAAAATATATAATCCGGCATTGGCTACTTTGGGTAACGGTAATGTCAATAGCCACCAGTTAAAAAAGAACAGGACAAAACCGATACCGAGGCACACATATATTTTCGTCCATGTAATCTTTTCCTCTTTCACGCCCTTTGTTCCCAGACAGGATAAAGCAAGAAACACTATGGCAAAGATTTTCGTCCACAGGATCGAGGTAAACAATCCGGCAGTACGGTTAAAATTTATCAGAATTTTATCGACTACCCCGATATTGATTCCCCACTCGTGCATTGCCTCGTAACAGAACCAATACACATTTATCACTACAAATAAAATAGAGAGCGCACGCATAAAGTCCATCACTTTAGCCAAACCTCTCAAATCATCTTCATTTTGCATAATTGTAAAAATTAAATTGTTATTACTTCAAATCTTATAGTTGCCTGCCATACCTGCGCTTTTTCTTTCTTTTGCGCTTAATGGTCGGCTGGTTATTATCCTGCCCCTGTTGTTCAGGAGTAAGGACAGATAACAGGCTACCCGCCGCATCATCAACCGTAGAATGCCCGGCTTGCGGTTGCTTGTCGGTAGCGGATTTATCAGTCTGGCGTAAGTTATCGGACTGTTTCGGTTGTTGGGTTTGCAGATACTCGCGGTGCGAATCATCTGTGAACCGTTCGTTAAGAACATTTGCCGAAAACTCCTTACCCAGACGCGAACCGTTTAGTACTGCCCGCTCGTTATGGTCGATAAAGGTTGCCCCGAATATGCGCCCTTCATCACTGCGGCGAAGCACCAAGTCGATGCCTTTCTTCTGCAATGCCTCCCGGAACTCGCTTTCGGTGCGTGTACTGTTCAAGGCTTCGGAAACCACCGCACGGGTACGGGCTGTAACGCCGTCCGCCTTGATTGTTTCTTTCGATACGCCAAACTGCTTTTCCAACGCCTCGATACCGATAGTTTTGCCGAACAGGGAGGATTTCAAGGGCTTGCCGATACGATTGCCCTCGCTATCCAATGCCGAATAAACCAATCCCCGGTAAGGCTTGCCTTTATTCTCTCCTTTGACTTCTTCCACTCCTACATTATATAATGAGAGCAGGGCGCGATACTCGCCGAGTGTCTGGAAACGGTACATTCCGGAAAGCGGCTTGATAATGTTGGCCACCTGTTTTTTTAAGTTCCCCTGGCTAACGTCTACCGGAGCAAGCCGCCATGCCTCGTCCTGCTTCTGACCGTTGGCGGGAATCAGGTTATATTCCTTTTCCAACTCCCGCCGGATTTTGTTGCTGCGGTCTTTCTCGAAGCTGTCGGGAACAAGCGAACCATCGGGACGGACACGGGTCGAAACGATGTGGATGTGCTGGCGGTCTATATCCTCATGTTTGAAAATCATGTAAGGCTGCGAGCCATATCCCAACCGCTCCATGTACTTTTGCCCGATCTCGGTAAGCTGTTCATCGGTCAGCTTATCGTCCGGGTGCGGATTCAGTGAAACATGGATAACTGGCTTTTTGGTGGTGATATGCGAAGGCATAAACCGCTCAAAATCCTGCATACAGGCAGAGGCATTGAACGCTCCATCGGTAGGTTCGATTACTAAATTAGTCGCCAAAACCTTACCCAAACCCTCGTCCACTTTCTCCTGATTGTAGGAAAGTGCGCCGTACAAATTGCTCCCATGCGATATTTTCGCCACCATTTTTTACAGGTATTTCGCCTTAAACTGCTCGCATAGCTGCATCACTTCGCGCCCGATCCCCGCCAGTTCTACGGTCGCTTTCTCCAATTTATAGAGCAATGCGAGAGCTTTTTTCTCCCCGAAATTGCTGTGCAGCTCCTTCACGATTTGGTTATAATTGACACCTACGCTCCGAAACTGGCTGTGTAATGCGGTCAGCTTTGCGGTAAATTCGACAGCCGATGCGTCCGTTTTTACTACCCGGAACTCATCGCCAAAGATGCGGGCTGAGATAAAAGCAGACAGCGAACTTACGCCAGACTGCTCGAACATGGCAAGGAATCCGGCGTGTTGTGTGTCCGTCAGGTTCACCGTCAGCCGATGTTTTGCCGGGTCGTTCTTCGGGGGTCTACCCCCCTTTCCCCGCTTACGGGGTTCTCTTTTTTCTTCGTTCATAACATTAATCTTTTAGTGGTTATATGAACGTTTGCGGTCGGCTCATGCCGGCTTAATTTTTCCCGACTTCGGAGAGGAAAATCCCCTCTGGAAGAGCAAGAGGTTGATGCTGCAAAAAACGAAGTTTGCTGCAATCAACACATCTTGCTATTTGCCAAAATGCAAATACATTTTGCCCGCAAGGGGCATCTTTTCGTCCCGAACTTTTCGGGATGTAAGACTGCCCTTCGCCGGGCAATTTTTGAGTGCCGAAACTATCTTAAAAATCGGCATGAATACCCCGCAACGTTTCACGCTGCAAAGTTACAGTGATTAAATAACACGCTGTATATCAACAGGTATAGACAACCCCGGACAGAAGCTACCACCCCTTGAAAATATAGTTCAAGTATGAAAAAGAAGGCGTTTATTTGCTTCCGGATTTGAATAATTGAATGGTTGAAACTTTGATTTTTCACTGTCGTGTTTAATCATGAAAATGTAAAAACACAGACACATGAATAATAGTAGAAATAAACGCATGAATGACAGGTTATGCACATTCTTAAACAGCAAAATTCAATCCTGCATAAATGATTATGAATGCAAGCGTATAAATGCTCAAACGCATAAACGCATGAGTGCTTAAATGCTTAATCACATAAACGCTCAATTATGTAAACATGAGTACATGACTGATTGAGAGAATAAGTAAGTGAATAACTAAATACAAAAGCAGTTACACAGATGTAAGTGTATTTGCAATAACATAAAATCAACTGATTGTATAATTAAAATTTCAAGAACATGAAACAGCCAATTTATGTGGCATTCTCGACCCAAAAGGGCGGAGCCGGAAAGACAACCCTTACCGTGCTGATAGCTTCCTATCTGCACTATGTAAAAGGAAAGAACGTAGCGGTAATCGACTGCGACTACCCGCAACACTCCATTTTTGAAATGCGCGAGCGCGATTTCAAGATGGTGGATGAAGACGAATTTTATAAGGGTATGGCGTATGAGCAAGTTACCCGGTTAGAGGGTAAGAAATTCTATCCCATCGTGGAAAGCAACCCACAGGAGGCTTTGAACGATGCGGACGAACTGTGCGAAAAAGAAGAATACGATTATATCTTTTTCGATCTGCCCGGAACGCTCAACAATAAGGACTTAATCATTGCTCTTGCCAATATGGACTATATCATTGCCCCGATTGCCGCCGACCGGGTGGTAATGGAAAGTACCCTTAACTATATGATCTCCGTAAGGGATAATATAGTGAGTACAGGGAAATCCAATATCAAAGCCATGTACCTGCTTTGGAATATGGTTGATGGCAGGGAAAAGTCCGACCTGTACGAAGTTTACGAAGGCGTAATAAAGGAACTGAAATTTACAACACTAAAAACTTTTATCCCGAACAGCCTGCGCTTCCGCCGGGAACAGTCGGAAAGCCGCCGACCGCTGTTCCGCTCAACGCTTTTTCCTGTGGATAAAAGCCTTATCAAAGGCAGTAATATTGAAGAATTGTCGGACGAGTTACTGGAAATTCTAAAATAATACGGCTATGGCAAAACGAGTAGATACAACGGGAATAGATGCCGAGTTTGTAATCAATCAGGCAAAACCGGGTAACCGGGAAAAAGACCTGAAACCTTACGACCCGTCCGCATCGGCTTCTGTTCCCGAACCGGAAACAGTAGAGGGAACAGCACAGGAGGAAATCGTACCTCCTGTGGCTGAACCTGAAACGGTGAAAGGAAAAGAAGTACCCCGCGAGGAAAATAAACGAAAGCGCAAGGCACAACCGGAGGACTACGAAGCTCTTTTTATCCGTACCGCTCCCACTACCACCCGCAGCGGAAAAGCGGTCTATATCCGAAAGGAGTTCCACGACAGGATTATGCGTATTGTGCAGAATATCGGATATAACGAAGTGTCGCTGTTCAGCTACATCGACAATGTACTGGAACATCATTTCAACACTTATCAGGATGACATTACGGAACTGTACCGTAAACGCCGACCGGAAGATATTTTTTAATCCATAAAAGAAAGTAACATGAGAAAAATAAAATTATTCGGAAGAAAAGCGACCACACAAGGTATGCCTGCCAAAGAACCGACATTGAACAAACAAGTAGCAGATAGCTATGCAGAGAGATTTATAAAACCTAAAAAGTTGAGGAACCGACAATGTGTTTATATCAGCAACGATATTCATGCTGTCATTGCCAGATTGGTACGGGCATTAGCCAATGCCGGAAACGATGTAACACTTGGTGGTTACATAGATACCATACTGGAGGAATATCTGCAACTCCATAAGGAGGAAATAAACGAGATATACCGCCAACGCCCGGACGATTTACTATAAAAAATAAGCTATGGAACGATATATTATTTCAGTCATCGTATTGTACGCATTGGTTGTCGCCCTCTACCTGTTCCGGGAACGGATGCAGAAACGGAAAAAGAATGCAGCGAAAAATCCCGGTTTCAATCCGTTTCGTTCTGCCCCGAAAGAGGATATAATTGGCAAAAGCAAATTTGACCTTAGACAATCCCGGACAGAAGCTACCACGCTGATTCATAATGAAAAACGGATTGAAAATGAGCCTATATTTGCTGACGAAAACAAAAAAGATGCTCCGGTAACACCCCCTTTGGTTGAATCGGAAACAGTCTTATCCGATGAAAGTATGACGGACGAAAATTCAAACGAAATCAATTTAGTAATTGAGAACACACCCCCCGAATTTGAGCCGGAATATAACACGGAAGATATAGACGAAGAAGAAACAGAGGACGAAGATACCGAAGGGGTTGCCGGGGTTTCGATGGCACTCGGACTTGGCTTTGATGAATTGGCAGGCATGGTGCGGACGGTAGAAACTGCCGATGTCGCAACAATCGAAGAAAAAGAAGAAGCCGGGCGGGTACTCATCGAGATACGAAAGACCGAAATGTTCGATCAGGTAGCGGGCGATGAACCGAAAAAGAAAGTGGTGTCCGCACTTATGGACGATTACTTCGCAGCCTTCCACCGAAAGAAACGGGAGGCGGGAGAAACGGACGAACCAACGGTAAAAGCACCGAAAGATTTTAATGTACGCGGCTTTGCGTAAGATGTATAACAGTAAAAAACAAAGTAAAATGAAAGAACGGGATTACGGTTAGCTACGCTGACCACCACTAAAAGATCAAGTTAAACAATTATTCATTTCCGGTACAGGGGACTATTCCACCCCCTGTACCATTAATCAAAAAATCGTATGACAAAGAAAAAAATTCTTATGTCGGCAGCCTTCATTCTCGCTGCCGTATCATCCGCCTTTGCACAGGGTAACGGTATCGGAGGTATTACCGAAGCTACCAATATGGTAACATCGTATTTCGACCCCGGCACGAAATTGATTTACGCCATCGGTGCAGTCGTAGGGCTTATCGGCGGAATCAAAGTGTATAACAAGTTCTCTTCGGGCGACCCCGATACAAGCAAAACGGCTGCAAGCTGGTTTGGTGCGTGTATCTTCCTGATTGTTGCCGCCACCATCCTTCGTTCCTTCTTTTTGTAATCCATTTCCAAAAAACAATAAGAAATGGAGCATAATATTAATAAAGGCATAGGCAAGAGCGTGGAATTTAAGGGCTTGAAAAGTCAGTATCTCTTCATCTTTGCGGGCGGTTTATTGGCTGTATTCGTGGTCTTTGTGATTATGTATATGGCAGGTGTAGACCAGTGGGTCTGCATCGGTTTCGGCGTTATCACCGCCTCCGCTTTGGTGTGGCTGACTTTCAACCTGAATGCGAAATACGGGGAGTATGGATTAATGAAAGTGCTGGCAAAACGCCAGCACCCGCGCTACCTGATAAACCGCAAAAATTCCCGCCGCTTGTTCAGCCGACCAAAAAAGAAGGAGGTGCGCGATGCGTAATGTAATGAAAGCGGCTACCATCGAAAGCAAATTCCCGCTGTTGGCGGTGGAGCATGGCTGCATCATCAGTAAAGACGCGGATATAACGGTAGCCTTCCATGTCGATCTGCCGGAACTGTTCACTGTTACCGCCGTAGAATATGAAGCCATACACTCGGCTTGGGCGAAAGCCATCAAGGTTTTGCCCGATTACTCGGTTATCCATAAGCAGGACTGGTTCGTAAAGGAAACCTACAAACCCGAAACGGATAAGGAAGATATGAGCTTTCTGTCCCGCTCGTTTGAACGCCACTTCAACGAACGCCCCTACCTAAACCATAGCTGTTTCCTGTTTCTTACAAAAACAACAAAAGAGCGAATGAGAATGCAGAGCAATTTCTCATCGCTTTGTCGAGGGAACATCATCCCCAAAGAGGTGAACAAGGACACGGCTACCAGGTTTTTGGAGGCGGTCGGACAGTTCGAGCGCATCGTGAACGATTCGGGATTTATAAGCCTGACCCGCCTGACTTCGGATGAGATTACGGGAACGGAAAGCCAGCCCGGATTGGTGGAAAAATACTTTGCCCTTTCGTTGGACGATACGACCTGTTTAGAGGATATGGAACTCAGAGCAGACGGGCTTCGCATCGGAGCAAAGAAAGTATGCCTACATACGATTTCCGATGTGGAGGATTTGCCCGGAACGGTCGGAACGGATATGCGCTATGAAAAGCTATCCACCGACCGGAGCGACTGCCGCTTGTCGTTTGCAGCACCCGTAGGGTTGCTGCTCTCGTGCGACCATGTGTATAACCAGTATATTTTTCTGGACGATTCGGCGGAGAACCTGCGGAAATTTGAAAAGAGTGCAAGAAATATGCAGTCGCTTTCAAGGTACAGTCGTGGAAACCAAATCAACAAAGAGTGGGTTGATAAATACCTGAACGAAGCGCACAGCTTCGGGCTTACTTCTGTCCGAGCACACTTTAATGTAATGGCATGGTCGGAAGATGCGGAGGAACTAAAGCATATCCGTAATGATGTGGGTTCGCAGTTGGCTCTTATGGAGTGTAAACCCCGTCATAATACAACGGATGCGGCTACACTCTATTGGGCGGCTATGCCCGGCAACGCGGGGGATTTTCCCTCGGAGGAAAGTTTCTATACGTTCATCGAACCCGCCTTGTGTTTCTTCACAGAGGAAACCAACTACAAAAGTTCACTTTCGCCTTTCGGTATAAAGATGTGCGACCGTGTGAGCGGTAAGCCCCTCCATGTGGATATATCGGATTTACCTATGAAGCAAGGGATAACCACCAACCGAAACAAGTTCGTGTTGGGGCCATCCGGCAGCGGTAAATCCTTTTTCATGAACCACCTCGTCCGCCAGTATTGGGAACAGGGAACGCACGTTGTCTTGGTTGATACAGGGAACTCGTATCAGGGACTTTGTGAAATGGTACGCCGGAAAACCAAAGGTGAGGATGGCATCTATTTTACCTACACAGAGGAAAACCCTATCTCTTTTAATCCATTTTACACAGACGATTATAAGTTCGATGTAGAGAAAAAGGACAGTATCAAAACACTGCTTCTGACCCTTTGGAAATCCGAAGATGATAAGGTAAGTAAGACCGAAAGTGGGGAACTCGGTAGCGCGGTATCGGCATATATCGAGCGTATCAGGGCAGACCGTTCTATCGTTCCGTCCTTTAATACTTTCTACGAGTATATGCTGGGCGACTACCGCCGGGAACTGGAAGAAAGAGAAATCAAGGTAAGCAAAGAGGATTTTAACCTCGACAATATGCTTACCACCCTGCGCCAGTATTACCGGGGCGGACGTTTCGACTTTCTCTTGAACTCCGAACAGAATATCGACCTGTTGAATAAGAGTTTCATTGTCTTTGAAATTGACAGTATTAAGGAGAATAAGGAACTTTTTCCTGTGGTTACGATCATCATTATGGATGCGTTCATCCAGAAAATGAGGCGGTTAAAGGGCGTTCGCAAACAACTTATCGTAGAGGAAGCATGGAAGGCTCTTTCTTCGGCGAACATGGCTGAATACCTGAAATATATGTACAAAACAGTCAGGAAATATTTCGGGGAAGCCATTGTCGTAACGCAGGAGGTGGACGATATTATCGCATCGCCGATTGTGAAAGAAGCGATTATCAATAACTCCGACTGTAAAATCCTTCTCGACCAACGAAAATTCATGAACCGCTTCGATGTAATCCAGTCGCTTTTGGGATTGACCGATAAGGAGAAAGGGCAAATCCTTTCTATCAATATGGCAAACCATCCCGGCAGGTTTTATAAAGAAGTATGGTTCGGGCTGGGAGGCGTTCAGTCGGCAGTGTATGCTACCGAAGTTAGCGGCGAAGAATACCTGACGTATACCACAGAGGAAACCGAAAAGATGGAAGTCTTCAAAAAGACGGACGAACTCGGCGGGGACTACGAACTGGCGATTAAACAACTCGCCGAAAGTACACGCAACTAAAACGAAAAGCCATGTTCAGCAAATGTAATGCCGCCGACCCTTGCGCCGCATATCAGGATTTTCACCTGTGGGAGATTACGGGACGTTGGGTAAGCCCGGACGGTGCGCCTGCGGTAACTGTTTACCGCAACACTTCCCGCAAGCGGGGAGGCATCCGTATCGAACTTACATACAACAACCCACAGGTTGTCTGTGATTGTACGATGTACTGTGTGTTCGGTCTGTATTACATAGACCTGTACGGGCGTATCGGAATTGCCTACGACCGGGAGCGGGAGGTCTTATTGCTTTCCGCTTTCGGTGAATATGTCCGGGCAGAGGATTAGTCTTTCGGGCTGATCCTCTACCCCAAGTAAATAACAATTAAAAATTCATAGCAATGAAAAAGATTCTTTTAAGCCTTGTATTAGCCGTTAGTTTTTTCGGCTTTGAGGCAAAAGCACAATGGGCGGTCATTGACCCGTCCAACCTTGCTCAAAATATACTGACGGTTTCCAAAACAGCAACAACGGCAACCAATGTAATCAATTCATTCAAGGAAATGCAGAAGATTTATACTCAGGGCAAGGAGTATTACGACAAATTACAGTCGGTACATAATCTGATAAAGGATGCCCGTAAGGTAAAGGAAACGGTGGAACTGGTGAGCGAAATATCGCAGATATATTCTACCAACTTCAATAAGATGCTGACGGATAAGAATTTCACTCATTCGGAACTGGAAGCTATATCTAACGGATATTCCAAATTATTGAGAGAGAGTGGAAACCTATTGTCGGATATAAAGAATATCGTTTCGGCTTCCAACGGGCTTTCCATGACCGATGCCGAGCGTATGGCAATCATAGATGAGATACACTCGAAAATGATCGAACATCGTAACCTGACGCGGTACTTTTCCAAGAAAAGTATCTCCGTATCCTTTATCCGCAGTCAGGAAAAGGGTGATATGGAGCATGTACGCGCCCTGTATGGTGATCCATCCGAAAGATACTGGTAAGCCATGATGTTGTTAGCAATAGATTTTGAAAACCTGCATCAGATTTTACGGAATCTGTATCAGGAAATGATGCCCCTTTGCGGCGACATGATCGGTGTCGCCAAAGGGGTAGCGGGTCTGGGTGCGCTGTTTTATGTGGCTTCCCGTGTATGGCAAGCCCTTTCACGGGCAGAACCGATAGACGTATATCCGCTGCTTCGTCCCTTTGCGATTGGTTTGTGTATTATGTTCTTCCCCACAATCGTACTCGGCACAATTAACGCCGTAATGTCGCCTGTGGTAAAAGGAACGCATACCATACTCGAATCACAGATAACGGATGTGCAGGCATTACAGGCGGAGAAAGACGCACTGGAATACGATGCACGGGTACGCGAGGGCAAAGCATGGTTGGTCGATGATGAAGTGTACGACCGGAAAATGGAAGAATTGGGAATCTGGGAAATGGGCGAGATTATCAGTATGTGGGGCGAACGCAAATGGTACGATATGAAAATGTGGTTCCGGCAGTTAGTCCGGGATTTCTTTGAATTGCTGTTCAATGCTGCTGCCCTTACGATTGACACCCTGCGTACCTTCTTTCTGGTGGTGCTGTCAATCTTAGGGCCGCTGGCATTTGCCCTCTCTGTTTATGACGGTTTTCAATCCACACTTACAAGCTGGCTTTCACGGTACATCTCGGTGTACCTGTGGCTGCCCGTTGCCGACCTGTTTTCAGCGGTACTATCCAAGATACAGGCACTCATGCTGCAAATGGATATAGGGTTGCTCAAAGACCCGTCCTACGTGCCGGATGGCAGTAACGGCGTATATATCATCTTTTTGATTATAGGCATCATCGGGTACTTCTCGATACCGACTGTTGCGGGCTGGGTGATTCAAGCCGGAGGCGGTAGCGGTACACGCGGAGTAAACTCGGCGGCAAGTAAAGGGGCTGCCCTTGCCGGAGGTGTTGCCGGAGCCGCTGCGGGTAACGTAGCCGGACGACTATTAGGTAAGAAATAAATCAATGTGCCGATATGCCAATGTACTAATAAAATAAGAATAAAGGCATTGGCGTATTGGCTAATTATCTCATTAACAAATTAAAAACATGGAGTTCAAAAGTTTAAAGAATATAGAAACATCATTCAAACAGATACGCCTTTTCGGTATCGTGTTTCTGGTGTTGTGTGCCGGAATTACGGGTTATTCCGTATGGTCGTCGTACAGCTTCGCCGAAGCGCAACGCCAGCGTATCTACGTGTTGGACGGGGGCAAGTCCTTAATGCTTGCCCTCTCGCAAGACCTTTCACAGAACCGCCCTGTCGAAGCACGGGAACACGTCAAGCGGTTTCACGAACTGTTCTTCACGCTCTCACCCGACAAAAAAGCCATTGAAAGCAATGTGAACAGGGCGTTGTTCCTTGTCGATAAAAGTGCTTTCAAATACTATCAGGACATGGCGGAAAAAGGGTATTACAACCGTATCGTTTCGGGTAATATCAATCAGATCGTACAGGTGGATAGTATCGCCTGCAACTTCGATGTGTACCCCTATACGGCGGTAACATACGCCCGGCAGATGATCCTCCGGCAGTCGAACATGACCGAACGCAGCTTGATAACCCGTTGCAACCTGATTAACTCGGTACGCTCGGACAATAACCCGCACGGTTTCACTATGGAGAAATTCGAGATCGTGGAAAACCGGGACATCCGGGTAACGGAGAGGTAGGTGCAGATATGATACGGAAAATAATTCAACGTGTAAACGAGTGGCTGGAAGACCGCTTGCGTAGTCTTGTCAGACCGTTAAGTCCTGATGCAAGGGTAATCGTAATCGTTACCATGCTTATCGTATTCAGCGGCTTATCTATCTACATGACCGTTTCTTCTATTTACAACTTAGGTAAAGGCAAGGGCGAACAAATGCAGATAGAACAGATAGAAACCCTGAAACTGCAACAGCAACAAAGGGATAGTATTAACAATCTTAATAATCATTACCAGTATGAGCGATCAAGTGAATAATAATGAGGTACAGCAACCGGAGATACCACCTGTACCGGATAAAAAAGAGCCTCAAAAACCACCGAAAAAAGAGCTTTCGATGGCGGAAAGGCAGAAACGCAAAAAGATGCTGATTATGCCGCTGTTCTTCCTGATTTTCGGCGGTGCTATGTGGCTGATCTTCGCCCCGGCAGACAAAGACGAAACAAAGGTTGAAGGGCTGTCGGGCTTAAATGCCGAACTACCCGTACCCAAAGACGAGGGTATTGTTTCAGATAAGCGAAATGCCTATGAACAGGAAGCCATGAGGCAAAAGGAACAGGAACGGATGCGTTCTTTGCAGGACTTTTCGACCATGTTTGACCAAGCGGAAGAACCTAAGCAGGCAGAATCCAATCAGCCGGAGTATTACGAAAGCCCGTCTGTACGGCAAACGAAACCTGTAAATAACCTGCAAGCCTCCGCAAATGCCTATCAGGATATAAATAAGCAGTTGGGAGAATGGTACGAAGAACCTGCCGGGAAGAGCGAACAGGAACTCGCTGTCGAAGAGCGTATGAATGAACTCGAACGCAAGCTGGAAGAAGCCGAAGCGCGAAAAGCCGCAGAGGATGAACAAACGGCACTACTGGAAAAATCCTATGCGATGGCGGCGAGGTATATGCCGCCACAGGCAGGGCAAACCGAAAACAGCAATGCTGTTCCTTCAACGAAAGACAAGGTAAATGTTCAGCCCGTAAAACAGGTGCGCCACAATGTAGTTTCGCTACTGGCTGCGCCGATGTCGGACGAAGAATTTATCGAATCATTCAGCCAGCCCCGCAATATGGGATTTTTCACCGCTGCCGGAAACGAGGGAGTGAAAGACAAAAACAGCATCCGAGCCTGTGTGAACCAGACCGTAACGCTGACAAGCGGAAAGGAATTGCAGATACGCCTGTTAGAACCGATGCAGGCAGGAAATATCCTTATCCCTGTAAATTCGATTGTTACCGGGGCGTGTCGTATCGGTAGCGAACGGATGGAGGTTACGGTAAACTCTATACAATATGCAGGCAACATTATTCCGGTTGAACTGCAAGTGTACGATCTGGACGGGCAAAGGGGTATCTCCGTACCCAACTCCGATGAGATAAAAGCTGCCAAAGAAATAGCCTCGCAAATGGCACAGTCGGCAGGGTCGAGCATTACGATTACCGATGATGCGGGTTCACAGTTTGCCGCCGATATAGGGAAAAGCCTTATACAAGGCGCATCGCAGTATGTAAGTAAGAAAATGAGCGTGGTTAAGGTTACGCTGAAAGCCAATCATAAACTGCTGCTGCTTCCTAAAACAGAGTAACAAAATAACAAATGGGTCTGCGACCCCCACTAAAAAATCAATGTTTAACGAATTAAGAATTAAAAGTATGAAACGAATCTTTTTGATGTTCACCCTTGCGGTGAGCGTATTTGCAGCCAACGCGCAGGAAGTAACCGAAGAAACGGCTACCGTAATAGAAACCAAGCCCACAACGGGCGACTACTATCAGGGCTTTACCCGCCCGCTGACTTTTGACCGGATGATACCGCCCTATGCGCTGGAAGTTACGTTTAACAAGACCGTCCACGTTATTTTTCCCGCACCGATTCGCTATGTCGATTTAGGGTCGGCAGATCTTCTCGCGGCAAAAGCAGACGGAACGGAAAATGTGTTGAGAGTGAAAGCCGCTTTAAGGGATTTTAGCCGGGAGAGTAATCTGTCTGTTATTACCGAAGATGGTGCATATTACACGTTCAATGTAAAATATGCGGATGAACCTGTAAAGCTGTCCGTTGAAATGACCGACTTTTTGCACGATGGGGAGGCGGTGAACCGTCCGAACAATGCCCTTGCCGTCTATATGGAGGAATTGGGACAGGAATCACCTTTGCTTGTCAAGCTGATTATGCAGTCCATCTACAAAAACAATGACAGGGAGATAAAGCATTTAGGCAGTAAACGTTTCGGCATACAGCATACGTTAAAGGGTGTATATACCCATAACGGGCTGTTGTATTTCCACCTGCAACTGAAAAACTCGTCCAACGTGCCGTTCAATATAGATTTTATTACGTTCAAAATCGTGGATAAGAAAGTAGCAAAACGTACCGCTATTCAGGAACAGGTGATCTGGCCGCTTCGAGCCTATAATAATTTGATGGTGATAGGCGGTAAGCGCACGGAGCGCACAATTTTCACCCTGCCGAAATTTACGATACCCGATGATAAAATGCTTGTTATTGAGCTAAATGAACAGGAAGGCGGTCGCCATCAGCGGTTCACGGTCGATAATGCCGATTTGGTACGGGCAAAGGTTATTAACGAACTGAAAGTGAAATAACCATGAGGCAGCTAACTTTTATCATGGCGGTTGTGTTGTGCCTGGTCTTTACAGACCAAGCACACGCACAACGTCAATTACCGGGTATGCGGGGCGTACAGGTAACATCGGGAATGGTGGACGGTATTTATTCGTCCAAGCAGGATAATGAAGCCGGATATTATTTCGGTGCAGCTATGGCTACTTACGCAAAGAACGGTAATAAGTGGGTGTTCGGTGCGGAGTTTATGGAACGGTACTACCCGTACCGGACGATCCGCATTCCGGTTTCACAGTTTACCGCTGAAGGCGGTTACTATCTGAAAATCCTGTCCGATCCCTCAAAGACTTTTTTACTCTCGCTGGGTGGTTCTGCCCTTGCAGGCTATGAAACATCGAATTGGGGCGAAAAGACCCTTTACGATGGTTCTACGCTCCGGCACAAAGACGCATTTATCTACGGTGGGGCAATTACGCTGGAACTGGAAACCTACCTGTCCGACCGTGTGGTGTTGCTCATGACAGGGCGTGAACGTATCCTCTGGGGTAACTCTACCGGGCATTTTCATACGCAGTTCGGTATCGGGCTGAAATTTATAATCAATTAAACATAGAAGTACAATGAAAAAGTTTTCAGCATATTTTTTATACACGCTATTGCTGAGTGCAATAGTCTGTGCCTGTTCTGACGATTTGGATATTAATAAGGTTTACTCATTTGATCTGGTTTGTATGCCGGTTCAGAAAAAAATCGTTCAGGGAGAGGTGGCGGAAATCCGTTGCCAGATCGTAAAGGAAGGAGATTATCAGGACACGAAGTTTTTTATTCGGATGTTCCAGCCTGACGGAGTAGGCGAACTCCGGTTGGACGATGGGCGTGTATTATTGCCAAACGACCTTTATCCGTTGAAAAAAGAAGCATTCAGGATGTACTACACTTCGCACTGTACCGACCAACAGGTAATTGACGTGTATATCGAAGATAATCACGGGCAGGTGGCACAAAAAACTTTCTCGTTTCAGAATGACAAGGGAGAGGACGAAACGGAAGAAAATACGGACGATGACAATGATAATTTGTAGTTATATCGTATTCAATGCCCTGTGCTGGCTATGTATAGCCCGGTCGTTGATGAATGCCCCAACAGACGTAGAACTGTGGGGAGAGGAAATAGACTAACAGGAAAGCACCCGGATTTATTTCGGGTGCTTACTTTCATTCAAACAGACTATGAAATATATACTAATGTTCTTCATCGCTTTGTTGCATTTACCCGTATGGGGGCAGCCGGGCGATCCTCTAAACAGGAAACCGGAGATAGAAAAATTCACAGAACAGGCTTATTCTGTATCGGAATTTCAACGGATAGCAGATTCGCTGAACCTATCTATTGACGAGCTATGCAACTATCCCGTGATTTTTCCGATTAGAAAGCCGGAACGTATTTCATCGGGCTTTGGTATGCGTAAACATCCGATTTACAGGGTGTGGAAATTCCATACAGGGATTGATATTTCAGGAACCAAAGGTACTCCTGTATATGCCACAGGTAACGGAATAATAGTTCGTAAGGGGTACTGTTCTGGATATGGAAATTATATTGAAATCGAACACGCAGGCGGTTTTCATTCATTTTACGCACATTTAAGTAGGACAATGGTAAATGTCGGCGATTCGGTAGAAATAGCCCGGCAAATTGCTTGCGTGGGTAATACAGGGATGGCAACGGGCAGCCACCTACATTATGAAGTAAGGAAAGGAAAACGTTACCTCAATCCGACCGGATGGTGCTACTTATTGTTTGAAATATTGAAAAACAAGTGATTATACTTTGTGCTGTTTTGAAAATATGTATATTTACAACCATCTTAAATAAAAATCAGGTCATTATGAACTATATCGAATCAAACTTACAACCCGGAGAAGAGATAAAATATGTTGCAAAGCTGCATTTCTTCCTGTTCGTGCAACCGATAATATTACTGCTGCTGGGATGGTGGCTTTACGGCTCCGAAACGGCAGTATTGCATTATGGCGGGATATTCCTGTTATTTATCGGAGTAGTATCGTTGATACAGCGTATAATGGTAAAAATCGGTTCGGCTTATGCTGTAACCAACAAACGGGTGGTGCTTAAAACTGGTGTCATCAGCCGCAAAGCGGTAGATTTGGTACTGGCGAAATGTGAGGGATTGCATATAAAGCAAAGTGTTTTAGGACGGATATTCGGATTTGGAACGATAACCGTTACTACCGGAGGTGTTACAAGTTCATACCCGTTTATCGCTGATCCGCTGGCTTTCCGGCGGGAGATTAATGTGCAAATAGGATAATAATATGGATGATAGGATTAAATTCATAACAGATATAGATACGCTCGTAAAACTGCGTTTCGATTATATTTCAACTGAAATAGAATTGAGCGCAGAGGATAAAGCTAAACTTGAACCTAAACTGCGGGAGTATTTCAAAGAGTATGTACCGGAAGAAAAGTTTACTGCTTACGCGATGGAAATTGACGGCGAGATTGTTTCGGCAGCATTTCTGATTATTGATGAAAAACCTCCGGGACTGAATAACCTGAACGGCAGGTACGGAACGATAATGAACGTATTTACCTATCCTGAACATCGGGGTAAGGGGTACGCAACTTCTGTAATGAGTAACCTTATTGTAGATGCCGATAATATCTTTGTATCCGTCCTTGACCTTTATTCAACTAAAGCCGGAAAGAGGCTCTATGAAAAACTCGGCTTTAAGGAGGTGGAATATTCAGCTATGCGATACTACACGAACGAATAAAAGCAACTTGAGTAACTTGTTGAAAAACATCTGACAATCAATTTCGTCAGGTGTTTTTTTATGGGTATTTTTGCAGGAACTTTAATTGGTATAAAAAATGAAAATAACAGAATATTATAGCTTAGAGAATATCGTTTCATGGATAAAATCTATTTTTTATGCATTGTTTAAGCCGAAATTCTTTGCTAGAGAAATAGAGTCAAGAAGCAATAGTGAATTACTTGCTCAATATTCGTTCTATTTTTTATCATGTACTATTTTTTACATTTTTATTAGTGTTGATTTTCAGAAAGAATCATTATTTAAGCAATCAGTTCTTGATTTATTAATCAATTCTTCCATTTTTTTACCAGTGTTAATTACAACGATTATTTTATGCAAAGTGGAACGAGGGAAAAAAGTAAAGATAGCTTTCCTGTATTTTCTTGCGATAATTTTTTGTTTTTTACCTATTCTGTTATTGTTAAAAGCGGCTTTCTATGGAATGGAGGATTATTTTTATGAATTAGTTACTAATATTATTACAGTAGCTTCTTTCATATATATTAATTACATAGTTGCGATTGTTTTAAAGTCTGGATGGAAATCTATCGTTTCATTTTTAGCGTTAAATTATTTGCTAATAAATGTATTTTTATTAGGGACAACTGTGTTTCGATTTGATAGATATGCTCCACAAAATATCAACGACCGCTTGTTGACTGAATATATTGATTTGTATAGCTCTCTAAATTGTCAAGACGAAATACCCACTGTTTTGACTTATACAGGATATAAAGATGATTTTAAGTTTGGTTTCGCATTGTGGAATTTATTAGACACGGCTTCTACCAAAACAGATTTTGGGAAAGTAGATTTATACAGAAAACAGTTGGATGAAAACATCAAGATGATTGATGAAAAACAGTTTTCCTTTTATCGAAATAAAGCTATCGCAATAGAGTATAAGCATTATTTCAACGAAATAAAAAAAACAATAGAACAAGTCCATACTTATCCTACAGATTTGAGAGAATATGGATATAAGTTGGATTTAATGGGACTGCCCATAGATACAATTCTCATTTTTACCAAGCAAATAGAAGTGGATAATATTATTGCAGAAAGGAATAAATTGGTAGAATACTACAATGAATTTATGGACAGCAAAGAGAAATCTCGATATCCACATGAAATAATATATCGTTTGCAATATGCACCCTCTATTTTGATAATGAAACTCTTTTATAAAAAAGAGATATAAAGGCTTTTTGTTACTTTTTCTCCCGCTTAGTATCGTTTTTGCTCATGGAAAACCTTAGGTTTGCGTCATTATTGAATGCCATAAGAGCAAAGCTCATAACCCGTATGTTTGCAGTAATAAGGAATGATCTACATTATGATTTCAATCATATAAGCCAATATAATAACAAAAATGTCGTTCGTGATTTTGCGAATTAAAAAATCTATTCGTATATTTGCGAACTGAAATTAAGATTATGTCAAAGCAAGAACTTACAAAAGAACAGGAGCAAATGGCTCGTTTCGCAAAAGCAATGGGGCATCCAATACGAATTGCAATACTTCAGATGCTTGCTAATCAAACGTGTTGTTTTCACGGTGATATGTCGGAGTTGTTACCTATTGCTAAAAGTACCCTATCCCAGCATTTAAATGAATTGAAAGATGCAGGATTGATACAAGGAGAGATTACCCCTCCAACAGTAAAATACTGCATAAGTAAAGAAAATTGGGTACTGGTAAAACAATTACTGGGAGGTTTTATTGATTCGGTTTCCGATTCAAAAAGTAGTTGTTAAAGCTATTTTTTTACCTCACAAGTTCGCAGAACTACGAAATACGAATTAAGTGATACATATAATTATATTACAGTAAATATGAGTAAAAAGAAAATGAGCTTTTTGGACAAGAATCTAACACTATGGATTTTTTTGGCAATGGGCATAGGAGTAGCTTTAGGTTATTTTTTCCCTTCTGCCAGTTCAGCCATTGATTCAATGTCTAAAGGGACAACAAATATTCCACTTGCCATAGGGCTTATTTTAATGATGTACCCTCCTTTGGCAAAAGTAGATTATAAGCAATTACCCAAAGTGTTTAAGAATGTCAGGATATTGTCTTTGTCCTTAGTTTTGAACTGGATTATTGGGCCAATCCTGATGTTTATACTCGCTATCGTGTTTTTACATGATTACCCCGAATATATGGTTGGAGTTATCCTGATCGGATTAGCCCGTTGTATTGCAATGGTACTTGTATGGAACGATCTGGCCGAGGGTAACACGGAGTATGGAGCAGGGTTAGTTGCTCTCAATAGTATTTTTCAGGTTTTCTTTTACAGTTTCTATGCGTGGTTGTTCGTAACTAAATTGCCACCATTACTTGGTTTTGAAGGTGCTATCGTTGATATTTCAATCGGCACGATTGCCGAAACAGTTGCTATCTATTTAGGTATTCCTTTCTTAATGGGAATACTAAGCCGATTTATATTAGTGAATTTGAAGGGTGAACAATGGTATAAGGAAAAATTCATTCCTAAAATCTCGCCAATAACCCTTATTGCGTTGCTTTTTACCATTATTTTAATGTTCAGCCTGAAAGGAGAATTAATAGTTCAGATTCCTTTCGATGTTATCCGCATTGCTATTCCTCTATTAATATACTTCGTAGTGATGTTCCTGCTTAGCTTCTTTGCGGGTAAACTCATGGGTGCATCCTATGATAAAAATGCTTCCATTGCTTTTACTGCTACCGGAAACAATTTTGAACTGGCTATCGCAGTGGCAATCGGCGTATTCGGATTACATAGCGGACAAGCATTTGCCGGAGTAGTCGGGCCATTGGTCGAAGTTCCGGTATTAATTCTGTTGGTAAATTTAGCTTTTTGGCTTAGAAAGAAATATTATAATAAACATAGTTCAAACCAATAAAATGACAGTCAAATGAAAAAGAGTATTTTAATCGGACTTTTCGCCGTATTGTTAGTTGCCTGCGGTGGCAAAACACAAAAAAACAACGCACAAGCTACCGGAACGGAAGCTAAAGAGCAAGTAGCGGATGCTTCTACTGTGAACGTTTACTATTTCCACGGAAAGCAGCGTTGCAAAACCTGTATCGCAGTAGGCGATGTTACAGAAAAGACTATAAAGGAACTTTACGCGGACAATGCACATGTAAAATTTATTGAAGTAAAAACCGATGAAGAGCAAAATGCCTCGCTCGTAGAGAAATATGAAGTAACGTGGAATGCTCTTATCATTGCCAAAGGGGGCAATTCCGTAGATATTACTGACAAGGCATTTGCTACTGCTATAAATAGCCCAGAGGTATTAACCGACCTGATAAAAGAAGAAGTAAACAAAAGACTGAAATAGAGCTACTATAAAATATTTAAGCAATGAAAAAAACAATTATTCTTTTCGTATTGAGCATTATCAGCTTCGGTGCGTTTGCTCAAAAAAACCAAACCGAAATTTTATATTTCAAGGCTCAACTACCCTGTTGTCAAGCTACAGCCTGTAACAATCTTGAAAGCGTAATTAAAGCTATCGTTGAGAAAAACTTCCCAAACGGAGACGTTGTTTTCAAACAAGTTGCTTTAGCGGATACAGATAACAAAGAACTTATCGAAAAATACAGTGCAAAATCTCAAACAGTAGTTATTGTAAACACAAAAAAGAAAAATAAAACCTCAACCGATGTTTCCGCTATTGTTCGTGCCTATGCCCGTTCTAACGATAAGGATACGTTCGAAAAAGAATTAGTAGAAAAGATAAACACAGCTAAAAAGTAGATGGAATTTCTTCAAAATCTTGTCGATGGGTCAAACTTCCCGTTGCTAACAGCATTTTTATTGGGTTTAATGACCGCAATCAGTCCTTGCCCATTGGCAACCAATATCACTGCTACGGCTTATCTGAGTAAAGATATAGGCGATAAACGCAGGGTCATGTTCAATGGTGTATTCTATACGCTTGGCAGAATGTTTACCTACACAGTGCTCGGACTGATTTTCTATTTCGGAGCCAGTCAGTTTCAGGTAGCCAAATTACTGCAAAATGTAGGTGGGATGTGGCTGGGTATAGCCTTGGTTATTATCGGAATATTCATGCTGGACATTATCAAAGTAAAGCTGCCGGGAATGAGCAAGCTAACCTCAAAGATAGAAAACAAGGAAGGGAAGAAAACCTACCTTGATGCTTTCTTGCTTGGTTTACTCTTTGCTCTTGCTTTCTGCCCATACAGCGGTGTTTTGTATTTCGGCGGATTGATACCGATGACGATTGCCAGCCCGTCGGGGTTACTGCTTCCATCAATATTCGCTATTGCCACAGGACTGCCTGTCATCATCATCGCATGGTTGCTGGCATACAGCGTGAGTAATGTGGGGAAATTCTATAATAAAATGAATGCTTTTCAGAAGTGGTTCAAGTGGATTGTGGCAGCGATTTTTATTGTTGTCGGAATCTATTATATAATTATAAGTATATAAACATTATGAACTTTACAGACAAAACGATTGTATGCTATTGCTCGCAAATATCAGTAAAAGAGATAAAGGATAGCGTTGCCAATGGATGCAAAACTATTGCTGAAGTGCGGGATTTTCTCGGGAAACACATAACGGGAAACTGTTCGGTTAGTTCCCCATACAAGAAATGCTGCCATAAGTTTTTTAATGAAGTAATAGAAAGTTTTTCAAAATAAATGAGAATATGGAAATCATCGTATTAGGTACAGGTTGCGCCAAATGTAAAACAACCTACGAAACAGTAAAGAAAGTAATTGAAGAGAATGGATTAGATGTAAAACTGTCTAAACAGGAAGATATTATGGAAATCATGAAGTATAATGTGATGTCTTTGCCGGGTATAGTTGTGGACGGTGAAGTAAAAATCAAAGGTCATGTCCCTTCTGAAAACGAAATCCGCCAACTGCTGGGAGTATAATAGAAGCTACACATGGAAACTAAAAAAGAGTTGAAAATCCTCCTTTGGATGGTCGTTATCTTTGCAGCGGTATTTTTTATGCCGCTGGGAAGTGAACGGTTTATGACAGCGATTGATGCGACACTCGACCTTGCGAAGTGGTATGCACAGGAACACGTTGTCATGTGCCTGCTGCCGGCGTTTTTTATCGCTGGCGTGATAGCTGTCTTTATCAGTCAGGGAGCGGTGTTGAAATATTTCGGAGCCAATGCCAAGAAATGGCTTTCCTATACGGTGGCTGCCGTTTCGGGTGCTATTCTGGCGGTATGCTCCTGCACCATTCTTCCGTTGTTTACCAGTATCTATAAACGTGGCGCCGGATTAGGACCTGCTATTGCGTTCCTGTATTCGGGACCGGCAATCAGCATCCTGTCTATTATTCTCACCTGGCGTATACTCGGAACGGAAATGGGTGTTGCCCGTATGATTGGCGCAATTACATTTTCAGTTATTATCGGATTGATTATGTCGTTTATCTATCGTAAAGAGGAAAAAGCGAAAAAAGAAGAACAGATGAACATTACTGTTCCTCCCGCTAAACGTCCGATGTCGAAGACTATGCTTCATTTCTTTACACTGGTATTTATCCTTGTCTTTGCGAATTGGGGTGCACCTGCTGCCGATGATACTTCAAGTATATGGTTCTATATATTTACTAATAAATGGTATATAACCGGTGCGCTTTCCCTTCTGCTTGCATACTCCCTGATAGCTATATTGAAAATTAAATGGCAATGGGTGCTGGCGGGAGTTTTAGCTACGGGACTATCTGCGTTTCTGGCATTTCAATTCGTTCCGAACCCGAAACTGGTTCCGCTTGTTCCAATGATAGTTGGTATTGCTGCCCTGTCTCTTGTTACGCTGTTTGATAAACGTGATGTTGAAAACAAAGAATGGACACTCTCTGCCTGGGGATTCGCCAAACAGATAATTCCGTTGCTTGCTATCGGAGTGATTACAGCAGGTTTTCTGCTGGGTTCTACGCATGAAGATACGGCGATTGCGGGTGTAATACCCAATGAATGGATTGAATGGGCGGTAGGTGGAAACTCCCTATTGTCGAATTTCTTTGCCAGCTTCACAGGAGCGTTTATGTATTTTGCTACACTTACCGAAGTACCGATCATTCAGGGATTACTTGCTTCCGGTATGGGAAAAGGCCCGGCATTGGCTCTGCTATTGGCAGGTCCTTCGCTTTCCCTGCCGAATATGCTCGTTATACGTGGTGTGATGGGAACGCAAAAGACAGCTATATATGTAGCATTAGTTATTATCATGGCTACTATATCCGGCCTTGTTTACGGAACATTTTTTTAAGAATACAATGCAATGAGAATATTGATTTTATGTACTGGGAACAGTTGTCGCAGCCAAATGGCTCACGGTTTTCTTCAATCATTTGATAAGGAGATTGAAGTTTATTCTGCCGGAACTGAACCTGCAAAGGAAGTAAACCCGATGGCTGTCGAAGTGATGGCAGAAGTTGGTGTGGATATTAGTAGCCATACTCCGCATGATGTCAGGGAATATATCAATCAAGCGTGGGATTATGTAATAACCGTTTGTGATGAAGCTAATGAAACCTGTCCTGTATTTACAGGCGAAGTAACACAACGTCTGCATTTCGGATTTCGTGACCCGTCAAAAACGGAAGGTACACCGGAATTTATTAAAGACCAATTCCTCCGAACGAGATTTGAGATTAAGAATAAGTTCTCTGAATTTTACATAACAAAGATATTAAAGAAAGAAATGCCCAAATGCGCCTGCTCCGGCGAATGGGAATAAAACAGCGATATAAGTTATGAATAGCAATAATGATAAATTAAAAGAAATTGTAAAGCAAAAATACAGCGATATTGCTTTACAGGGAAAAGAAACAGGCTGTTGTTGTGGTAGTACCCCTAAAAAAGAGGTTTACAATATTATGAGCGATGATTATTCAACGCTCGAAGGATATAACGAAGATGCCGACCTCGGACTTGGTTGTGGACTTCCTACTCAATATGCCGGGATAAAGAAAGGAAATACCGTTATCGACCTCGGATCGGGAGCCGGGAATGATTGTTTTATCGCACAGGCGGAAGTTGGTAATGAAGGAAAAGTCATTGGTGTTGATTTTTCAGAATCCATGATTGAAAAGGCCAAAGCCAATGCGGAGAAACGCGGAATACAAAATGTGAGCTTCCGGCAGGGAGACATTGAAGATATGCCTGTAAGTGCAGGCCGTGCGGATGTGGTTATTAGCAACTGTGTACTGAACTTACTACCTTCTAAGGACAGGATATTCCATGAAATATACCGTGTGTTAAAAGCAGGAGGTCATTTTTGCATATCGGATGTCGTTCTCAACGGAGAAATACCTGAAAAATTGAAACAGGCAGCAGAAATGTATGTAGGCTGTGTATCAGGCGCAATTCCAAAAGCCCAATATCTTGAAAAGATAAAAGAAGCCGGGTTTACTGAAATTACTATTTGTAAGGAAAAGCCAATTATCATTCCCGATGAGATTCTTAAAGAGTATCTGAATGAAGATGAAATGAATGCTTTTAAAACGATTAACGGAAATGCGATTGCTTCTATAACAGTTACCGCAACAAAAAAACAGAGGGTTGTTCTTGTGGTGGATGTTGTTAAAAGAATATAGTCATGAATGAATTATTTGAAAAAGGAGCCATTCTGAATATGGCAGAAATGATTGAGTACTCCGTTGGTGGAGTAATCAGTAAACAGGTATTAAAAAATGATGCTGGGAATATTACCCTTTTCTCGTTCGACAAAGGGCAGGGATTAAGTGAACATACCGCACCGTTTGATGCAATGGTAGAGATATTAGACGGAGAAGCCGAAATTTCAATAGACGGCAAACCTTTAGTATTGATTGCGGGACAATCTGTAATTATGCCTGCGGGTATTCCTCACGCCTTATATGCAAGCAAACAGTTTAAGATGCTGCTTACAATGATTAAAGGGTAGAAGAATTATAAAAGAGAATCGCCTGTAAGGATTGTTTCGTTTGAATAGAAAGACAGAAACATTGGATACGGCTTTTTGCTTCTTTTTCTCCCGCATAAAGCCTCTAATGGCTCATGGAAAAAGAAGTCCGGGCAAAGTTTCCCCTGCCCGGATATAAGTTCTCAACATCTCTATTAAAGGCATTTATAGCCCATTATCGACCATATACCGCAGCCTCCCGGCTACCCACTGAATTGTGGGATTGCATGGATAATGGAACGTCCTACGGCTCATATTTTCAATGATTAACCGCTCCTGTCGGAGTTGTACACTGTGGCAGTCGGGTTCTATCTCGTGCAAAAGTTCCTCCAGTTCGTAATAATCTTGTTGTGTGGCAATAATCGGATTGCCGATATATGCGTCTATCCTCATACCTCGCCGAATTTATCAATTTCACATTCAAATATTTCGACCTCTGCATCACAGGAATATAAGCCGTTTTCTTTGGCGTGATCTATCGCCAACGCTTCGGAGGTGAACACGCCGAAAAATACACGGCTTGCCCTTGTCCTGTGAATATCTGTTTGGAATAATATAAATACTGTCATTTTGATAATGTTTTTAAGGAGCGGGATTTCTCCCGCCCCTTGTTGAACTTCGAATTTATACCGCTACTGCCTCCGCTTTAGGTTGTGCTTTGGGTATTCCGACAATCAGCACCTTATCCGCTTTCGGGGTTGGTTTCGCCTCTTTCTTTTCGGATTGGGTCGCTTTGGGCTGTTCCTTGCCTTTCGTCTTGGCGGTTTCTGACTTCGGGGCGGTGGCGTTCGTTCCCTTTTTGATGGTTTTTTCGGCTGTTTTCGGAGTTTTCTCCGTCTTGGCGGTCTGCTCTGCCTTTTTTGCTTTGGCATCGGCTTTCGCTTTCTTTTCAGCCTTTTTCAGCCCTGCAATACGTTCGTCCAATCGGGCGTTTTTCTTGCCGTAATCCTCTTTATAAGTGGCTACAATTTCCTCCGTCTTTTCGGGTAAATGCTGTTTTGAGAACGCCAACAACATACCGCCTTTTTCATCGCCTACGGTTCTTGTGCCGTCCGTAAGGTGGCTATACAGATAATCACGGCGTACAATGGTTTTCTGTTCCTCTGTCAGCGAAGATGCGATTTTGAGTTTCTTCTCGTCCGTCAGATAGCCGTAATAATCGTTTTCTTTCAGTCCTACGGCTTTGTAGTTATGACGGCGCAACTTAGACAGCATAAAGAAATACATTGCTGTTTCTTCATCAGCGGTAAATGCCGATTGCGGTAGCTGTTCCGTGCGCAAAAGTTCCTTTAAGCCCTCGGCGGTCTTTTCGTCTGCCAATTCGTTGTTACGCTTTTTCTTGGCGGTAAGGTCGGAGATTAACTGCTCGTTGGTCTTGGTGTCTTTGGTGGCAACTTCTTTGTAGTACATTCTTACGTTACTATCGCCGATTTTGGCATACACTCGGATTTTGCCCTGCTCTTTCAGTTCTTCAAGGTGTGCCGTCTGCTTGGTGTACTTTTCCTGCTCCTTGCCGTATTTCTCCTGTGCCTTGTCGTAATCTTCGGGCTTTTTGTATTCGGAGGCTTGCGGTTCGGTCGGGGCTGTGGGGTATGAACTAAGGTTATACGTTTGCACGTTCTTAAACTCATAACCGCCCTTTTTGATTATTTGGGTTGCCTCGTTGTCATGGCTGTACTGTTCGCCAACAAAAACGAGTTTCGGGTCGGCAAGGGCTACGGTTTGCGCCTGTTCTACAAGGTATGCCGTTTGCTTGTCCGACAAACATTTTTTGTTGGTACACTTGCCACAACCGCCACCCTCGGCGAACAGGTCGAAATTACTTGAATTGTGAATACATTTCAGACACTTGGATTTATCAAAACTGTAATTATCAAGGTTATTTGTATAGCAGTTCCGTATCTTGCCCTCCAACGCATTAGCAGAGATATTACACCATTCGCCTGTGCCGTCCTTGCCTAATCGGTCGTTAAAAATGTCCTCCTGTATCTTTTTATCATACTTGCTTATAACAATCCCCGCCGATGCGGTCAGTTTGCCCTCTTTTACGAGGTTGGCAATACCTTTTACAAGGTCGCAAAGTTTCAGTATTTGATAGATATGCTTTTCGCTCTTGCCGTATGCTACGGCGAGGCTTGCAATATCGTAACGCTTTGTGTCTATAAGGCGTTTGTAAGCCTCTGCCGCCTCCATTGGTGGCACGTCCTCACGCTGTAAGTTTTCGGAGATTGAAAGGTCATACGCCTGTTCGTCTGTTACCTCCCGAACAATACAGGGGATTTCGGCAAGTTTGAGCATACGGCACGCCCTAAAACGGCGTTCCCCGCAAATGATTTCGTAATGTTCGCCTTTCTCGCCCTTACGCCGTACCGTAATAGGCTGTATCAATCCATGAACGGAGATACTTTGCGCCAACTCTTTGAGCGCATCGGCATCGAATGTTTTTCGAGCGTTGTAATTGCTCGGCTCTATGAGGTCGGATGCGATGTTTACGGCTTTGCGTTGTCCGTTGTCGGGGGTGCGTACCACTACTGCGGTTACTACTTCGTTTGCTTTCTCTGCTACTGCTACGGCTGTGCCGTTGTTCTTAATTGCTGTCATGATTGTAATTATTAAAATGATTATTGATTTTGTTTTTTGATTTTTTCGGCTAACCACTTATCCCGCCTTATTCGGCACTCGGTAAGGGTTGGCATCACTACGCTAAAAAGTTCGCCATCCGTATCCCGGTAATCGTACTGGCAAAGCCATTTCCCGCGAAAATCCTTGTAACGCTCGTAATTTTCTTCTCCTGCGGGGCATACTGATACTCCGTGCAGGTTCATTTTAGGCTGTGTCATATTACTGTTTGTTTTTAGGGTTATTGGCACAAAGGGGGCATATAACAAGGATTTCCAAAATGTCGTTATCCTCTTTGTCGGTTACATCGAAACTGCATCTTACGCTATCGCATCCGCATTTTCGGGGGTTATGCTCAAATGAAAAACTGTTATTCGGATAGTTGTTTGCATACTCGTTTAACGAGCCTAACGAATTGAAATACTTTGGTTTCATATCTTTGGATTTTAGAAAATTAATACTATCAAAAGGAGGATAAAGCCAACGATAACGGCAAGGGAAATAAGACAGGACAAAACGCCTTTAATGATTGCCCACGCTAAATAAATCCCTGCGACAACCGCCACGAACGACCACCCCCAGAGGGCAAAA
>JAJDGO010000017.1 GCA_030265685.1 Bacteroidales bacterium OttesenSCG-928-M11 | reverse complement strand
TTCGAAACACAAAAAGCACGGCTTATTAAGCTGTAAACTTCTCGAAATATTATTTTTTAATCTACAAGAAGCTTATCCGCTAAAAAAAGATAGTAAAACTTGGGTAAAGTTATAGTAAAACTTTACTCAAGTTCTTGTATAACTTGGGGCAAGTTGTAGTAAAACTTTGTACAAGTTCTTGTATAACTTTTCGATAGGAAGTTAAAAACGGCTCACTTGCTTTACTCCTTTTACCGTTTTAATCTTTTTAATCAATCCATCTGCGGCTTGGGAATCGCTAAGCATTACGGTAAATGTTCCTTGAAAAAGCCCATCTCCCGGATCTACATTTATGGAACGGAGCATTGTTCCTTTTTCTTTTGAAATAACGGAGGTAATATTGGTCACGATTCCAATATCATCGTTGCCAACAACACGTAAAGTAACCGGATAACTGGCTCCTGCTTTGCCCGCCCAACGGGATTTAACGATCCGGTATCCGTATCTTTTGAACATAGTTGGAGCATTAGGGCAATTCATTCTATGTATTTTTATTCCTTTTGAAGAAACAAAACCAAATATTTCATCGCCATAAATAGGATTACAACACTTAGCCAGCGAGTAATCAATGCCTGTTAAGTTTTGATCAATTACTAAAACATCTTCCCGACCGGATATATCTTCGGGCTTTTGTGACTGTTTTTGCGGGATAAAGTTTTCGACACTTTGAGAAGAATGATCGTTCAATTCCTGTTCTTTCTTCTCCATTTCCAAGTATTGATCAATAACTGTATTGACATCTAAGCGTTCGTCGGCAATGTCGGCATAGAACTCGGTTACGGTTTTATATCCTTTCTTCCGAATCAGACGCATAATGATCGATTCGTCTTCTTCTATTTTTCTATTTTTGAAACGACGGCGGAGCAACTCTTTGGCAAACTCGACCTGTTTAGCCGATTGTTCTTTCAGCGATTGTTTAATTTTCACCCTCGCTTTCGAAGTAATTGCAATACTTAACCAATCTTGTTTGGGCGTTTGATTGGGAGAAGTTAATATCTCTACTTGATCTCCGCTCTGAAGTTTATGTCTTATCGGCACATTTTTCCCACCAATCCGGGCCGAAACACAGCGCGAACCGACCGAAGTATGAATAGCAAATGCAAAATCGAGAACGGTAGCTCCCTGAGGTAATTTAAAAAGATCGCCCTTCGGAGTAAAGACAAATATTTCTTCGTCGTACAAATCCATCTTAAAATCATGGATAAGTTCGGTAGGAGATTCTTCTTTATGCTCCAATACTTCACGAACTCCACTCAACCATTTGTCTAATCCGTCGGTATCTTTTACTCCTTTGTATTTCCAGTGTGCCGCTAATCCTTTTTCTGCTATTTCATCCATACGGCGGCTTCGTATTTGAACTTCTACCCACTTTTCTTCGGGACCAAGTACGGTTATATGAAGCGATTCGTAGCCATTGCTTTTAGGAACAGACAACCAATCTTTCAAACGTTTCGGATTGGGTTGATACATATCCGTAATAACTGAATAAACTTGCCAACATTCTGCTTTTTCTTTCTCTTTTTCCGTATCAAGAATAATCCGGATGGCGAAAAGATCGTATATGGCTTCAAATTCTATCTTTTGTTTTTGGAGTTTATTCCGTATCGAATGGATTGACTTTGTTCTTCCTTTAATATCAAAATTCAATCCTAGTTCTTTTAACTTATTCTCTACCGGAGCAATAAATTCGGAAATATAGCGATCGCGCGAACGTTTTGTTTCATTTAGTTTGTTGGCAATCTTACTATATGTTTCTCTATCTTGTATTTTAAGGGAAAGATCTTCCAACTCCGACTTTATTTTGTACAATCCCAAGCGATGAGCCAACGGCGCATAAAGATAAGATGCCTCCGTAGCAACTTGCATGGCGTGATCGGGGTTTAACTCTTTATAAATTCGCATTAAATAAAGTCGTTCTGCAATTAAAATAAGAATTACCCGCAAATCTTCTGCAAAAGAAATCAGTAGTGTTCTGAAATTTTCATTGTTTATGGCAGCACTTTTGCCATAAAGTTCGTGTACTTTAATAAGCCCTTTTATAATACCGGCCGTATCTGCTCCGAAATCAGTTTCGATATCTTTCAATCTGCAATGACCATCTGTTACCAGTTCTACTAACAGTATGGCAAGGATAGAGTCTCTTCTGAGTCCCATCTCTTCTGCAATTATCAAAGCTGTATTAATAGTACGAGGAAGTCTTTTTAGTCCGAAAACGTCTTTGCCGTATCCGTTTGTCTCAATAGCCTTTGTTATGTATTTACGAACCTTATTTGTATCGCCAGGAAAAGCCGTATCGCCGGTCATTTTAAGTAAATGACGGTATTGTTTTACAAATTCTATTTGTTCTTCTTTGCTCAGCAGACTCATAAATCACCTATAAAATCAAGACAAAGTTAGGTTTTTTATCGGACTTTCTATATATTTGCGCAAATAAATTTCAACTATGTTTAGTCAATCTGATATTCAACAAATCACGGAAAAGGGTCTTTCCGAAGAAAAAGTTTTACAACAATTACAGTCATTCAAAGAAGGCTTCCCGTTTTTACCTCTCATTTCATCAGCTTCTGTCGAAAAAGGAATCAAGTTTGTTTCGCCCGACGAGCAAGAGATTTTTATTGAAGCTTGGGATCGTTATTTAGGCGAGAATAAAGATATTGTAAAATTTGTTCCGGCTTCGGGAGCTGCCAGCAGAATGTTTAAAGACTTGTTTGAATTTCTAAAAGCTGATTACTCGAAACCTACTACTTCTTTCGAACAAACATTTTTCGAACAGATCGAACAGTTTGCATTCTTTTACGCATTAAACGACTCTTGTCTTCGCAACGAAGCCAAATCGATCAAAGATCTGATACAATCGGGAGAGTATAAAGCAATAGTTGAAAATTTACTCCAAGAAAAGGGTCTTAATTATGGGCAATTGCCTAAAGGTTTGATCGAATTTCATTTTTATCAAGAAGGTCCTCGAACCGCAATGGAGGAACACTTGGTCGAAGGCGCGCTTTATGCCAAAAACGACAGCAACAAAGTGAACATTCATTTTACGGTTTCTTCCGAACATAAAACGCTTTTCGAAAAATTAACCAAAGAAAAGACCCCTACATTTGCCGATCATTACGAAGCCGATTACCTGATTTCGTTCAGCGAACAAAAAAAATCGACCGATACAATTGCCGCCGACGCCGAAAATCTACCGTTTCGCGAAAACAATCAATTAGTTTTTCGTCCCGGAGGGCATGGGGCTTTGATCGAAAACCTAAATGATTTGGAGGCCGATATTGTCTTCGTGAAAAATATAGACAATGTAGTTCCCGATCATTTCAAACATGCAACGATCCGTTACAAACGTTTGCTTGCAGGTATCTTGGTTTCTTTCCAAAAAAGAATTTTCAAATATTTGAATTTAATTGATTCCGGACAGTACTCGCACGAGCAATTGATGGAAATGCTTTACTTTCTTCAAAACGAACTTTGCATAAAAAACCCGAATACAAAACATTTGGAAGACGTAGAGTTGGTTTTATATATCAAATCGAAACTAAACCGACCGATACGAGTTTGCGGAATGGTGCGCAACTTGGGAGAACCGGGCGGAGGACCTTTCTTAGCCGTCAACCCGGATGGTACAATTTCGCCACAAATCCTCGAAAGTTCACAAATAGATCTCGAAGATTCAAAAATGAAAGAACTCTTCGAACAAGGAACTCACTTTAATCCTGTCGATCTTGTTTGCGGATTAAGAGATTACAAAGGCGAATCGTTCGATCTACTTAATTATATCGATCACAATACCGGGTTTATCTCGATCAAGTCTAAGTCGGGAAAAGAATTAAAAGCGCTTGAATTGCCCGGACTTTGGAATGGAGCCATGTCGGATTGGAGTACCGTCTTTGTGGAAGTTCCTATCGAAACATTCAATCCGGCAAAGACGGTAAACGATTTATTACGTCCGGAACACCAATAACTTGTTTATTTTTTTGCGTTCACAATTTTACTTACTTCTTTTAGCAAAGGTTCTGCCGAAAGTGGTTTGCCGGTTGCTTCAACTATCCAAGCATTAGGAGTCAAACGTCCTAATTTGTAGATACGATCAACTTCTTCTGTGAAATTTTTTCCGTTAAAGTATTGCTCCAACTGAAACTCAATTATCTGTCCGAAAGAATATGCCGACAAATAAAGAGGATAACTAACCATATGAGAGTAAATCCCTAATACCGTTTCATCTTCTATTCCATAAATAGGAGCAAGATACTTGTTCCAAACTTCCTTAGAAATACGAATAGTTGCATCACGAAGTTCGGAAGCCGTAGCATTTGGATTCTCATAAAGCCATTTCCAAACGGAAATATCGACCATCGAAACAGCAGATATTTCTATTAAAACCCAAGCTTTGTCTAAAACATCCATCGCATACTTGTCCGGATTGCTGTCTTTAATTCCCAACAATTCCAAATCACGCTTCTGGAAAACAAAAGCCAAAGCTTCGGTGAAGGCAGTATTAGGAACTCCGTTGAGCATATAATAATCAACATCATAAAGAGATATGGTTTGTTCGACATTATGTCCAAACTCATGAATCGCTATGTTGTATCCTTTGTAATTCATACCCTCAGAAGGGATACGAGTTCTCAAATGTGCTTTCTCTCCTTTCATTTGTCCTCCCCATGCATGACCTGAACCTCGAGCAGCATCAACTTCAATTCGATCGGACAAATACTTTGCTCTATCCGGAGAAAATCCCAATTTGATTAATAAATTAGGCATATCTTTCTCGAAAGCACTTGCATCGGGATATAGTTTGCGTGTTTGTTCGCTCAATTTATCTTCGTCCAATTCGCTTCGAGGCTTAAACCCATCATACCAAATATCGAATGCTTGCAGTTTTCTACCCAAACGTTGCTCAACTATCCGGGCAACATCCTTCAACTCCGGCGCTGATAAATAATTATCGAAAAGAGAAATCGCATCTTCTACCGAGACTTCCATATTTTCGGAAAAGTTTCTTTCTATATAAGTATTGCCCGTATATTCATCAACCTTTTGAAGAGCGAGGAAGTTATTCAATAACTTCTCATAACGTACTGTAGATTCGGGAGTAAAAGATACTTCTTTCCCGTCTTGAAACACCAAGTTTGTATAAGGATTCCATTCATATTCGCCCGAGTTAATTACTTCCGACGGAATTTCTTGGGATATAATCCGCTTCATTACCTCATATATGGTTTCTTGCTTACTCAATCCTGCTTCGCTTTGACTATAATTTGCCTTGATTTCGTCTCGTAAATTCCAATGAGAAAGCAAAATCATATTTTCATCAAAAAGAAGATTACCTCCTTTATCTAATAAGTGCCCTGCATAAATATTATAAGAATCGATATAAAGAGATGCTTCGTTTTCGGCATTAGCTGCATTTTGTAATACATCGGCAGGAATACGTGAAGTAAAAATATCACCTAATCGTGCATATGCCCAATCTTTACGCTCGGTCAAAGCTTCTTTCTCTTTCAATGATTGTTCTGGAAAGTTCAAAGCTATAATAAAAGCAATTTTATTCGCATAAAAGTCATCGCTAAGATGCGAAGATGGACTATAACCGGAAAAGAATTCGTCAATAGAATAAAGCTCTCCTATCGGTTCGTCTTGATGCAATTTCAAGCCTAACACCATTTCATTGTAATTACCATAAATAGTTTCCAGATAATAACTGATTCTTAAGAAGACTTCATGTTTTTCTTTCGGATCGGATATGTAATTCTTTTTACAGAAAGAAACAAACTCCTCATTTGTTCCATCTTCCGGCAACCAAAGTTTGGCTACTTGCCGAACACCACGTTCCATTAAATCGGAATTATCAACAACTCCTTGATCGGATAAATAATTAATAACTTCGCCAATAGAGGCTTCAGGAATAGACATTGTTTGCTTTTCTTTCGAACAACTTATCAAAATCATAGATAAACCAATTGTAATAAGAATAAGTTTTGACTTCATCATTTTTTTAGATTTAATTTGAGTAGCACAAACTTAGATATAAAATCCGAAAAAAGTCAATATTTCCCTTTCTTTTTCAAATCTTAATGGCTCGAAATAAATATTTCTTACTCTTTTAGATTTCTTAACATGCCATATTGAACCTTTTCGCGATTATTGGCATATTATTTGTACGTATATAGAATAAAAAGTATTTTTACGGATTAAAAGGAAAATTTGAAAAACCGACAGAAAAACGGACATCAAATAACCCCTAATAATTCGTATTAGATATAAAACAAAGCATGTTTCCTTAAATGTCAGAGACAATAATACAACATGTTAGTTTTATAAGACAAATAAATAGAAAGGAAAAGAATGTATGAAAAAGAATTTTTCAGATAATGTAAAGGATATTCTATTGTATAGTCGTGAAGAAGCCGGACGATTACACAACAATCAAGTAGGTATAGAACATGTCTTACTTGGTATTCTACGCGACAGAAACAATAGAGCATCATCTATTATAAATTCATTGGGCATTAACATTCAAGAAATAAAAATTGATATTGACAATGAATTATTTCAAGAGGGTGATTTTGTGTCAGAGAATCAACTTACTATTGATAAAAACGTAGAAAATATCTTACGCATGAGTTTATTAGAATCAATGAACCTAAATAGTTCACAAACAGATACGGAACATCTATTACTTGCTATATTGAGAAATCCAAATGCTTTGGCTACTCAGATATTAAACAAGTACAATCTCGACTACGAGAAAGTATATAATCATCTGGCTGCCGACTCAGACAATTTAAATAAGCCACAAATGGGTGCAGGATTTACCGGAGATGAAGAGGAAGAAGAGGAAGATTCGTTTTCTACTAAAAAAGAATCGTTCAAAAACCCAAATACAAAAAACAGCGATACGCCTGTTATCGACAGTTTTGGAACAGACTTGACTAAAGCTGCAGAAGAAAACCGACTAGATCCTATTGTCGGACGAGAAAAAGAAATCGAACGCTTGGCGCAAATCTTGAGTAGACGGAAAAAGAATAACCCGGTATTGATCGGAGAACCAGGCGTAGGAAAGTCTGCCATAGTAGAAGGATTGGCATCTCGAATTGTACAACGAAAAGTTGCTCGTGTATTATTCGACAAAAGAGTAGTTAATCTTGACATGGCATCAATTGTTGCCGGAACAAAATATCGCGGACAATTCGAAGAACGAATTAAAGCAATACTAAATGAACTTTCTCAAAACCCAAATGTCATTCTTTTTATCGACGAGATACATACTATTGTCGGAGCCGGAGGAGCAACCGGGTCAATGGATGCGGCAAATATGTTGAAACCGGCTTTGGCTCGAGGAGAAATACAATGTATTGGAGCTACAACACTTGACGAATACCGGAAAAACATTGAGAAAGACGGAGCTTTGGAACGTAGATTCCAAAAAGTAATTGTAGATCCTACAACTGCAGAAGAGACACTTCAGATTTTGAAAAACATTAAACCAAAATATGAAGATCATCATAATGTAATATATACTGATGAAGCGATAGAAGCTTGTGTTAAACTAACAGATCGTTATATTAGTGACCGGAACTTTCCCGATAAAGCCATCGATGCTTTAGACGAATCCGGATCAAGAACACATATCTCTAATATCATCGTTCCTAAGAAGATCGAAGAATTAGAAGCACAAATTGAAGAAACAAAACAACAAAAACTTCAAGCAGTAAAATCTCAAAACTTCGAAGTAGCTGCAAATTACCGAGATCAGGAAAGACAATTGGGATTAAAGTTGGAAGCTGCGCAAGCAAAATGGGAAGAAGAGCTACAAGAAAACCGTCAAATTGTCGACGAAGAAAAAGTTGCTGAAGTAGTTGCCATGATGTCTGGCGTTCCGGTACAACGAATTGCCAAAGCCGAAAACCAAAAACTATTGGAAATGAGTGATATTCTCAGAACAAATGTTATTGGTCAGGACGAAGCTGTACAGAAGATCGTTAAAGCAATACAACGAAATCGAATTGGCTTAAAAGATCCGAACAAGCCAATAGGAACATTTATGTTTCTTGGCCCAACAGGTGTGGGAAAAACACACTTGGCAAAAAAACTGGCAGAGTATTTATTCGACTCGGCAGACACTTTAATCCGCATCGACATGTCGGAATATATGGAAAAGTTTTCTGTTTCCCGATTAATCGGCGCACCTCCGGGATATGTTGGATACGAAGAAGGCGGACAATTAACCGAAAAGGTAAGAAGAAAACCTTATTCCGTTATTTTATTAGACGAGATAGAGAAAGCACATGCCGATGTATTCAACCTACTTTTACAAGTAATGGACGAAGGTCGTTTGACTGACAGTTTGGGTCGTCGTATTGATTTTAAAAATACTATATTAATATTAACATCAAACATAGGTACTCGACAATTAAAAGACTTCGGTCGGGGTGTTGGATTCAATACTTCCGAGTCGGATTCTGATAATAAAGAATTTTCTCGCGGTGTAATTCAAAAAGCTTTGAACCGTGCTTTTGCGCCGGAGTTTTTGAACCGCGTCGATGATATTATTATGTTTGATCAATTAGACAAAGAAGCTATCCAAAAGATTATAGAAATCGAATTAAGAGGATTTTATCAACGAATCGAAAACTTGGGTTATAAACTCACTATTACCGATAAAGCAAAAGAATTTATTGCTTCTAAAGGTTATGACATTCAATTTGGTGCACGTCCATTAAAACGTGCTATCCAAAAATACCTAGAAGATGAATTGGCCGAGATGATTATTAAATCAAATGTAAAAGAAGGCGACTCAATCTTAGTAGACTTTGATAGTGATAAACAACAAATTATAACTTCAATTAATTAAACATGAGCAAAGATAAAAAGACAGGTCAAATTGGGGTAACTACAGAAAACATATTCCCTATTATTAAAAAATTTTTGTATAGTGATCATGAGATATTTCTTCGTGAATTAGTGTCCAATGCAGTTGATGCTACGCAAAAATTAAAAACTTTTGCTTCCGTAGGAGACTTCAAAGGCGAGCTTGGAGATGTAACTGTTCGGGTAATTCTCGATGAAAAGAAGAAAACATTGACTATCAGCGACAGAGGAATCGGTATGACTGCGGACGAGATTGAAAAATACCTCAATCAAATTGCTTTCTCCAGTGCCGAAGAATTTCTTGAAAAATACAAAAAAGATGCTAATTCTATCATCGGACATTTTGGATTAGGATTCTATTCGGCTTTTATGGTTGCCAAAAAAGTAGAAGTTATCACAAAATCTTGGCAAGAAGATTCTCAAGCAATGAAATGGGAATGTGACGGTTCTCCTATTTATACGATGACCGAAGCAACAAAAGAAGACAGAGGAACCGATATTATTCTTTATCTTGACGAAGAAAGTAACGAATTTAATGATAAAACTCGGATCGAAAACCTTTTGAAAAAATATTGTCGATTCCTTCCCGTGCAAATTGCATTTGGTAAAAAAACAGAATGGAAAGACGGAAAGTCGATAGAAACAGAAGAAGATAATATTATTAACGATACTAATCCGCTTTGGACTCGTAGACCAACCGAATTAAAAGACGAAGACTACGTCAAGTTCTACAAAGAGCTTTATCCATTTAGCGAAGATCCGTTGTTTTGGATTCATCTCAATGTAGACTATCCGTTTAACTTGACCGGAATACTTTATTTCCCGAAAGTAAAAAGCGGAATCGATTTACAAAAAAACAAGATTCAGCTATACAGTAACCAAGTTTATGTAACAGATTCGGTAGAAGGTATCGTACCTGAGTTTTTAACTCTATTGCACGGAGTTATTGATTCGCCCGATATTCCTTTGAATGTATCGCGTTCTTACTTACAAAGCGACAGCAATGTAAAGAAAATCTCTACTTATATCACAAAGAAAGTAGCCGATCGATTAGAAGAAATTTTCAAAAACAACCGCGAACAGTACGAAGAAAAGTGGAATAGCCTTAAAATCTTCATAGAATACGGTATGATTACCGAAGAAAAATTCTACGAACGAGCTACTAAATTTGTCCTTTTAGAGAATGTTGAAAAGAAATTCTTTACACTTGATGAATATAAGACTTTAGTTGAGTCTAACCAGACTGATAAAGACAATAATATCATCTATCTATACACAACAAATAAAGAAGAGCAATACGCCTACATTGATGCCGCCAAAGAAAAAGGCTACGACATTTTGGTTATGGACGGACAGTTAGACACGCACTTCATGAACTCGATCGAACATAAGTTAGGAAATACTCGTTTTGTACGTGTAGATTCGGATGTTATCGATAATTTGATTAAGAAAACTGAGAATAAGGAGGTAAAATTAACAGAAGAAGAACGCAATACATTAACCGAAGTGTTCAAATCAGTTATTCCTCCGATGGAAAAAACCGACTTTATTGTTGGCTTTGAGCACTTAGGAGAGAAGAGTAATCCTATTACTATCACACAAAACGAGTTTATGCGTCGAATGAAAGAAATGTCTGAGATGCAACCGGGAATGAACTTTTATGGAGATATGCCTGCATCGTTTAACATGACAGTTAATCTTGACTCTCCTGCTATCAAAAAAATTGAAGCAGATAAGGAAGGAACGAAAGAGTTGACAAGTCAATTAATCGATTTAGCACTTTTATCCAACGGATTATTAAAAGGAGAAGCCCTAAGTAAGTTTATTAATCGAAATATTAGTTCCATAAACGAATAAAATCTGAAATAAAACAACAGAAAGCAAAAAGCTATCTCAATTTGTTTTGAGATAGCTTTTTTTATAACTTATTACTTCCTTGAAAATCTTATCGTTTTATTTCTTTTGGTTTCCTAATTTGTTTGTCAAAAAGATACTAAAACTTCATCCAAGTTATAGTAGAACTTGATGTATTTTCTGTACAGAAAAGTTTAAAAAGATACTAAAACTTTGGCAATAAGATTTAATCTTTTTTTCACAAGATCTTCAAGTCTTGCAAAAATCCCGGAATACTTTGTTCAAAATTAACACCAAATCGAATATCCGTACCTTCTTCTGCTGTTCTTCTAATGGCTGCGGTAGTAAAACGAACTGCTATTCCGGCCGCTTCTCGCAACGAAAATCCATTTAAAATAGCAGAAAGTAAAGCACTTCCAAAAACATCTCCGGTACCATGATAGTATCCCGGAACACGTTTCTCAAATTCGTATGCAACTTCTCCTGTTTTTGCATCATAAGTAGCAGCCCCTAATTCTTCATCATCAAAGAAAACTCCGGTCAAGACTACTTTTTCCGGACCTAAAGCACTTAGTTTTTTCATAGTGCTTTCGATATATTCCTTAGTATATGGTCCCGGATTGTAATCTTCTCCTAAAAGTAGGGCGGCTTCTGTTAAGTTAGGAACAATAATATCTGCTTTTTCGCATAAATTTCTCATTCCAATTGCAAATTCCGGAGTAAAAATAGAGTATAGTTGTCCGTTATCCGCCATCACCGGATCAACTAATATTAGGTTGTTCGGTGTTTTAAATTCTTCAAAGAACTTAGTTACCAGATTTAATTGCTCAAACGATCCTAAAAATCCGGTATAAATTGCATCAAATCGAATATTCAATGATTTCCAATGAGCGGTTATTGGCGCCATGTCTTCCGTTAAGTCGCGATAAGTATACCCTTCGATACCTCCGGTATGAGTAGATAAAACAGCAGTTGGAAGTATTGTTGTTTCAATTCCTGCTGCCGAAATTATCGGTAATGCTACAGTTAAAGAACACTTTCCAAATCCAGAAATGTCATGAATAGCAGCAACTCTTTTTAATCCTTTCATCTTTTTACCTAAATAAACTATTTTATTATTTACTAATTGCTTTGATATTTAAATGAAGTTCGTCTAATTGCTCTTGAGATACAGTAGACGGGGCATCAATCATCATATCTCGCCCTGAGTTATTTTTTGGGAAAGCTATTACATCGCGAATCGAATCTAAGCCGGCAAATATAGACACGAAACGATCCAAACCAAATGCAATTCCTCCATGAGGAGGTGCGCCATATTTGAAAGCATTCATCAAAAATCCGAATTGAGCTTGAGCTTGTTCTTCTGTAAATCCAAGAACAGAGAACATTTTTCGTTGCAACTCGCTGTCAAAAATACGGATAGATCCACCACCAATTTCCACACCATTAATTACCATATCGTAAGCATTGGCTCGAACATCACCGGGATGAGTGTCTAATAAATGAATATCTTCTGTTTTGGGGCTGGTAAATGGGTGATGTTTAGCAAAGTATCGATTCAACTCTTCGTCATATTCCAACAAAGGGAAGTCGGTTACCCAAAGACAATTGAACTGGTTCTTGTTGCGCAAACCTAATTGCGAGCCCATTTCTAAGCGCAATTCGCATAATTGTTTTTGAGCTTTTTCTTTTTGTCCGCAAATAATAAGTAATAGATCGCCGGGCTTAGCTCCTGCCCTATCAAGCCATAGCTTCAAGGTGTCCGAGTCATAAAATTTATCAACCGATGATTTAATACTTCCATCCATTTCATAACGGACATATATTAATCCGGAAGCACCAATCTGAGGACGTTTTACAAAATTAGTCAGTTCATCTAATTGTTTGCGAGTATAATTAGCGCAACCTTCGGCAGAAATAGCTCCAACGTATTCGGCATTATCAAATACACCAAATCCTTTACCTGTTGTAAGATCTTTAATTTCTACAAAAGTCATTCCAAAACGAGTGTCCGGTTTATCCGAACCATACAAGCGCATGGCATCAGAATAGGGCAAACGTGGAAAATCGGGAAGATCTATTCCTTTAATTGATTTGAATAAATACTTGGTTAATCCTTCGAATATATTCAAAATATCTTCTTGTTCTACAAACGACATTTCACAGTCGATCTGAGTAAATTCAGGTTGACGGTCGGCTCGTAAGTCTTCGTCGCGAAAACATTTTACTATTTGGAAGTATCGGTCAAATCCCGACACCATTAATAGTTGCTTAAATAATTGAGGAGATTGAGGTAATGCATAAAATTCGCCCGGATTCATTCGCGAAGGTACAATAAAGTCGCGAGCACCTTCGGGAGTAGAGCCAATTAATACCGGAGTTTCTACTTCCATAAAGTTCAAATCGTTCAAGTAGCTTCGTGTTGCGAAAGCCATTTGGTGACGCAATTCCAAATTAGAACGTACACATCCTCGACGTAAATCAAGATAACGGTATTTCATCCTTAAATCATCGCCGCCATCAGTTTCGTCTTCGATTGTAAAAGGAGGTACTTCGGATGAGTTAAGCACTTTTAGTTCCGACACTATAATCTCTATATCCCCAGTTGGAATATTAGGATTTTTATTAGATCGTTCCGCTACTATTCCTTTTACTTGTACAACCCACTCTCTTCCAAGTGCATCTGCCTGTTCGCACAATGCGGCGTTGGTTTCTTGATTAAAAACCATCTGAGTTATACCATATCTGTCTCGAAGATCTACAAAAATCATTCCGCCAAAGCGGCGAGCTTTTTGTACCCAACCGGAAAGTGTAACCTCTTGATTTAAGTTTGCGAGGCGAAGTTCGCCACAAGTGTTAGTCCTATACATTATCTAAAAAAATAAGAATTCATTAATTATTTATCAGGATTTGATTCTAATCCTTAAACGCCCACAAAAGTACATAAAAAACAAGAGAATTTATTCTTTTACAAAAAAAACATCCGAATTATTTCAGTAGTTATTATTCATTTATTTGGTTACATCGTGGAAGTTGTACGTAGTATTAAACTTTAGGTAGTTTTTTTATTCCATAGAAAAAGCCGGCATTCATAAATAATGAAATGCCGGCTTGTTTTTTTAGTATCTGTTAAATATTTGTCGAATCAATATTAAACAACTACTTTGAATGATTGGGTAGCATTAATGATTACAATGTAAACTCCGGGAGAAAGCTGTTGCTGGTTATTCACTCTTGCTCCTGAGATTGTATAAATACTATAATTATCTGTAGATGATAATCCCTCTACTACAATTTTACCATTTTCAACATATACAGAATAAGGACTATCTTTTACATCTTTTAGTCCGGTATCTTCCCATTTATTAACCGATACTGTCATCGGATATTTTGATGCTTTACAGACAGCCGGCAACGAAGACATAGAATATGTATAAGAAGAACATGCAACTCCATCTACCAACATTTGTGTTTTCACTTTTCCTGTTCCATCGCTAATAATATTAAAGCGAAAAACCGTTCCGTTTACAGCATCCGGCACAACAGTAGTTACTGTCTCTGAGTTATTAAGTTTAACATCGTTGCCAACTTGTAAATAATATTGAAAAGTATAACCTCCAAATGGATCGGTTCCGTTTGCAATCAAAGTTGATCCCCACGAATTGTATGCCTCTCCAAAAAATGTTGTTTCCGCTTCAAGAGTCCATTTTTCGCTACAAGACAAAGGAGGATTAAAAGTAATTGATTGTTCTCCCACAGGCATTTCATGTATCGTTCCGCCTTCTATAAAATTTGCAGTTAAAACAATGGGATCTTTGCCATAATAAGCGTATATCCTTTGTTCACTGATAGTATTATTATCTCCATCTGTCCATTTTTCAAAAATATAACCAACATTAGAAGTAGCAACTGCTACTACGGCATCCTTGTTAGTTACTGATAAACCAGTTTCTCCTTGAATAGAAACTTTTCCATATTTTTCTTGTCCTAACGCAATCTTTACAGAAACCGTACGAGGAGTGTTTATTTCGTCCATAATAACAAGCGGACTTGCAAAATGCAAACCACAAATCGGATCTTTTTCCGAATCAACAACTCCATCTTTTACGTCTGTTCGCAATAATAAAGAAGTTTCTCCAGTAATCGCAGCTTTAGGGATAGCAACAGTAAAAATAGCTTGACCATCTTTTACTTCCGGATCAAAAGATTCTTCTTCTTCAAAAACACCATTGCCGTTTAGATCAATATAAAGTTTCATCATATCCTTAGCTGGTAAGGATAATTTAAATTCAGATTCACGATAAAGCGAGATTTGTTCACCTTCGTTGGTTATAGTTCCTTCAACCGGCACTAAAAATTTGTTATTTTTAGCACCTTCTACAGAAACAGTCATGTAATAATTTTCAAATATTTTATGTGCCGTTGCAATCGGATCTCCTTGAGACGTATTAGGATATGGATTATCCGTAGTTGGAGTTGTAGCCCATTTATATTCCATTGTAAAATATGAACTACCTGACGGTGCCGAGCTTCCAGATTTTAATTTATTAAACATTAATTCCCAACGAGGATAATAATAATCCTTCATCAAGCCAGCCCATTCACGATTCGAATAATCTTTTAATCCACCTCCATTAGCAGAAGCCTCAGGTCCCCAAGTAGTAACCAACAATCTCATATTCTTTTCGTACAAATTCTTTTCGGCATCTGTATCTCCTTTACCACGAGCACGAGAGATAGCCGTTCCTAACATAAAATCGGGAACTGTACTTAATAATTCATCTTGATCTAAAATCACATTCAAAAAACGATCGCACAAAGCATTGAAACGATCTGTATTTTTTGCAGTACGTGCTGCATTTATACGAGTCAATAATATAGAACTATAATCTGATAATGTTTGACGAACTACATCAACTACATCATATTCATAATTTTTTCCAGTTAAAACATCGCTTTGAGAAAGCAATAAAGCAGCTGCTTCCATTACATCATTCGTATCCCAATAAATTTTAGAAGTCGACCATGTTGATGCACTATTAACAACCAAAGCCGGACGAGCACAAATAACCGATTCGGAAACTCCTTGTTGAGAACCAGAACATGCATAAACACTATTTAATAGTTTCACCCATGCTTGTTCAACTTCTTCTGTTGTATTTCCATATCGAAATTTGGTATAACCTTTGATCCACTCTTCAGCATCTGCTTTGGTTTGGCGCCAAGGAAGTTCGAATAAGGATTCATACAGCATAGGATTGTTTTCCATCCCCTCCATCGTTGCACCAACTCCTAGCATTGTTTTAGGAAACTGTGTTTTTGCAGCATAAAACCCAGCGATTGTACTTTCTAATCTTCCATGCAGTCCGGTACGTCCTCCAAAGTTATTAAGTTGGCAATAAACAAATTCATGTTTAGCTCCTGTAGATTGAGCATAACTGTTTCCCCATTTTTTTACAGCATCTGAAAAAAGATCTAAAACAATTAAAGTTCCTGGCTCTAACGCATTTAATGCTTCTTGTCTAGGATTTTCTTGCCAAGATTGAATAACCCACTGAGGAGTTGTAGGATGACCACTATATTCTTTCATTGCATTATATACAGCTTTGAAAGCTTGGTTCAAATTTACACCTGATGTATTTCCTCCTTCATGAAATGGGTCCATGCTATAATAAGCAGAAGTTCCATATAATTCTTTCATTGCATTATAATAATACTCAGCCATTTCATTAAAATGAGAGTCGGTAGGCAATAAAAATCCAGGACGTTGGAAATTACACCATGTACCTGGATTTGAAATATTCCAACCTTTTTTTGATTTAATATTATGAGGAACCATTCCTGAATAGCCTGCTAATACAGGTTCTATTTCTAGTTCTCTCATTCTGGATACTATTTGCTTCTGAAGATTTTCTTGTTCATCGTACCATTGGTCTGGATTTGGTCCGCCCCAGCCTTCCAAATTATTCATCAAAAACCAAGCTTGGTAAGCAGGACCTGCAATAAACTCATTTGCTTCTGATTTTGTATAGCCTAAATTATTAACCAGGACATTTCTCCAAACAACTTCGGTTCCTACTAAAGCCAAAGGCATATTTATCCCATGTAGAGCCATCCAGTCAATTTCTTTTTCCCAGCGATCCCAGTCCCAAAAAGCCATAGAATAAGAATAGGTACAGTAATTTAAGTAATATCTGTACTTCATATCCGTTTTTCTTGTTTCGCTTTGTGTCGGAACAGGAAAAGTTACTTGACTTAAATCGGTTGTTAGATTATTCCAAGTCAGAAGGACATTTGCTTGATATTTCAAATACCAGTGTATCCCTGACGCAACGGACAAATAACTATTTCCGATAATTTTAGGTTTATTATTTTCTGAAGTAATAGTAAAATAATCTTTACCATCTGCTGAGTCTTCTATTGATGTTATAATACGATCCGAAGTTCCTGCCCCGCCGATCCGATTAAGTAAGTCGTCGATTGGCGTTGAGTATGCCAAGAAAGAAGAAGTCGAAAAAAACACAATTAATAGAAAGAGAATTGAAATAAGTTTTTGTTTTTTCATGAGTTTTTAATTATTTAAATAAAGTAATATTTAGATTACACCGGACAAAGATAAAAACAAAATCAAATGTTTACAATGATTATGAAAAATAATTATTGTCCTATTTAAAATAACTTGATTTCTACGTATTGTTATTTTGAATACTCAGCCATAAAATTTCATTTACCAGCCTCTTTATCTTGAATATTTTCATGACTTAAAGTTATTTTTTCATACAAATCCACAAAAAACTTTCAAAAAGTTTTGTATAATTAAAAAATCTATTACCTTTGCACTCGCAAAACAATCGAGGTGTAGCGCAGTCCGGTTAGCGCACCTGCTTTGGGAGCAGGGGGTCCCAGGTTCGAATCCTGGTACCTCGACAAAACAAAAATTTCTGACAATCAGTCATTTAAGATTGGTTGTCAGTATTGTTTTTTACATAACATCAGGCTTGCCGACGATAAAAAAAAGGGAAGTTTTGCACATTTTTGCACAGTCTTGAACTGGTTTGCACAAAAACACCTGCAAAATCCCTGCAAATTTATCATGGCTACAACGAAATTCTACTTAGACAAACGGAGTAAGCGTAAAGACGGCAGCTCTCCTCTCAAACTGGGTATTACCCACAAACAAACTTCTGCACTTATCTCTACCAGTGTGTTCTTGACTCCCGAACAATGGGATAAAGACAAGGATCGTGTTGTTAATCATCCACGAAAGCAATCACTGAATAATTACTTAACCCGGTTTTCCCTTGATGTAGAAACGGAGCTGCTCAACTTGCAATTAGAAAGACTGGGTAGATTGAATGCTTCTGCTATCAAGAAAGAAATTATGAAGCGTATAAATCCGGAAGAAGAGAAAGAAACAATCGGTTTATTTGAGCAACGGTTTATAGAATACATTCAGAGCAAGTCAAAGAAAAGCACCCGGGAACTTTACGAATCGACGTTCAAGAAGATAACCAACTTCGTGGATGACATTCACACGCTCAAATTTGAAGATATTACAGTCGGATGGCTGAAATCATTCGACAAGCATTTGGAAAATTCAGTTACATCCATAAACGGCCGTGCTATTCATTTTCGCAATTTAAGGGCAGTATTTAACGAAGCTATCGACGATGATGTAATTACCCACTACCCTTTCAGAAAGTTCAAGATAAAGCATGAAAGGACAGCAAAACGCTCATTAACGATTGGGGAGTTATCCAAGTTCAAAAACTACTCCGTTGAGCCACACCAAGAGCAATACCAGGATTTATTCATGCTTTTATTCTACCTGATCGGGATAAACATCATTGACCTGTGCTATGCAAAAAAGACTGATGTCGTAAACGGGCGACTTGAATACAAACGCTCGAAAACAGGCCGTATGTATTCTATCAAGATTCTTCCGGAGACACAAAAGATTATTGACAAGTATTCCGGGGAAACATACCTACTCAACATCATGGAGAGATATTCGAATTACAAAGACTTCGCACACCGATTCAACAAGAACCTCAAAGAAATCGGTTTTGTTGAAGTAAAAAAGCACGGAAAGAAAATCAGAGAAGCTGCATTTCCGAAATTATCCACCTACTGGACACGCCACACATGGGCAACAATAGCGTGGTCGCTTGACATATCTAAAGACACGATTGCGGCTGCTTTGGGTCATGGAGGTAATACCGTAACGGATATTTACATCAACATAGACAACAAGAAGATTGATGAGGCTAACGAAAAGGTAGTAGACTATGTATTGAAGTATTGTTCTGAAAACAATAAAATAACGACATGAAATATATCACATAAAGACTTTCTATTATTTCTTTTATATTATCATCGTTAGATGATATATCTTTTATTTTTACTTTATGTTTATATTTATCTTTTAAACGTAGGTTTTTTTAGGTTTTTATTTTAGGTTATGTAGGTTTTTTATCTACATAAAAAACGACATAGCTTTTTGTTGATTTTAGGAGAGTTGTTATCTAAAGTAGAGCTAAGGAGCAATTCTCAACGACAAATTGAATTATGTTTCCTCTTCTGCAAGTTTAGAGAGTGTATCTTCTATTGTCTTACCTTTTTCGGAATCGTCGAAGTTGAGAGAGGTAGATTGCATTTTAGGCATAACGTATTGCATTAGCTTCTCAGCTATATAAAGCCTGTCTTTGGGATCAAGTATTTTAAAGTCGGAAGACATGAGACCACTATTACTGTAATCATTCAGCAATTCAACAATAGAGCTTTTTCCCAACATAGTAGATTTGTTGGGAGTACCCTTTTTCCGTCCTCCAGTTTTCTTCCCTTGCATGTAGTTAAAGATAAAAATACCGCACAAAGCTAACTACTTATCTTTATCGCTCAATTATAAGTTTAACTTAAAATATCAAAGATATGGTTGGTAGTTTAATAGGTGCAGGACTGGGTGCTGTCGGAAGTATTTTTGGCGGCATCTCCGCTTCCAAAGCGATGAAGAAAGTCAGGAACAATCTCAATGAACAACGCAAGAAGAATCAGGATTGGTATGACCGTCGTTACAATGAAGATGCTACACAGCGCGCAGATGCACAGGCTATACTAACTCGTACCGAGAATAGTATTCGTAACCGCAACAAGCAAGCTGCCGGAGCGCAAGCTGTAATGGGAGGATCCGAAGAGAGTGTAGCGGCAGCAAAGGAAGCTAACAACGCAGCTCTCTCAGATGCCACATCTTCTATCGCTATTAATGCAGACAGAAGAAAAGATGCTATCGAAAATAAATATCAACAAAATGATGCAAACATTCAGGAGCAGCTTAACAACTTGCAAATGCAGAAAGCCGCTAATACAGCACAAGCCATACAAGGAGTTGCACAAGTTGGGAGTAATATAGCAGGACTGTTTTAATCATGGCAACACTGGATGAAATATTAGGCACTGGTACTCAACTGCCCGAATCCCAACAAGTGGAAGAGGTAAAGGTATCTACGGATTTACCACAACCTCCTGCAACCACTTCTCCACAACAACAGTCGCAAGGTCCTACCGTGGCTGAACAATCATCTACAACGGCTACGCAGCCTCAACGGATGTCATACTCTCAAATGTTTCAGCAGATGAGTCCATACAAACCTCCCACTCAGGAAGATTTGGATAAAGAACGTAAGAAACAAAAGAGAGAGGCAATATTCGCCGCTATTGGCGATGGCATATCTTCCCTCTCTAATCTGTATTTTACAACTAAAGGCGCACCCAATGCTTATGATCCGAGCAAAGGAATGTCGGCAAAGGCAAAAGAGCGTTATGACAAACTGAAAACCGAACGAGAGGCAAATCAACGCCAGTATATGAGTAGTTATCTGCAAGCATTAAAGATGGATGACGATACAGACAGAGCAGACCGCAATTGGCGTAGGCAGTTGGAAAGGGATGCTATACTGGATAGTAGAGCAGAAGCGAAAGAGAAGCGGGATATTGCGATGGCTGACCTCAATGAGAAGTTGAAAGCGCATCAAATAACACAAGCCGAATACAAAGCCGAACAGGAACGTATTAAGTCAGAATACGCAGGCGACTACGAGAAATCCCGTATCGATAGGAACAATGCCGCAGGACAAGCCTCCCGCGCTTCTGCCAGTGCATCGTCCGCAAGAGCCGAAAGCTATAGGACAGGAAGCAATAGTAGTAAGAAGCCGAGTCTAAAGATTGGAGACGAAACCCATACATATGACACAACGCAGGATTATGACAGGGCAGTCGAAGGATATGCTTCCGAATATGGAGTAGATATAAACGAGGCAATAACTACCGGTACCGGGAGAAGAGCCAAAACAACTTATCGTCGTAAGCCTACTGCGCAAATTGCCGCGGAGGTAGAAGCTGCTTCCAAACAAACTCCTTCCGTAGGTTGGTAAATCAAATAACATATCGACATGAACGACAATATCAGCAAACTATATGATGCAATGAAAAATCGGGGGTTCAATGACTTGGGAACCCCCGATGAGTTCAGTAATAGATTGCAGGACGAAGGCAAGAGAAAGAAAGCCTATGATGCTCTGAACAAATATGGCTTTAATGACTTGGGTACTTTCGATGAGTTCTCCAATAGAGTTGTAATACAACCGACAGAACAACCTACCTCTTCTCCAACACCCGGAACGCAACTGGTAGCAACAAATGAAAACCAAACAGGAAAAGATCCTATCGTAAGTGTAGGAACTTCTGTTGCTCCCGTACAAGCAACCCAAGAGGGCGGAACACCCATGACAGAGGAACAGCGACAAGAGGCTCTATCCCGAATACAGAGGATGAAGGAAAATTCCGAACGCTCAATGAAACAATTCAACGAGCGTATGGACACTATGCTTGAATATGGCAGTAAAACAGGAATGAATTACGGTAATACAGCCAAAGGTTCCATCCAACATAATCCACAAACAGGAAATTTTGAACAAACCTACATTACTCCTACCGGAGAACGCACTTTCTCTAAAGAAGTAGCCGACTTCAACTCATCTCAATATCGTCAAGTAGCCGATATGTCTGTGGGTGGTCAATTACGTAAAGCAGACAAGCAACGAGAAAAGATAATAGAGAAGATGAACATTCGAGGCAAAGAGCTGGATAAAGAATCCCTTTCTTTCTCGTGGAGAGATCTTCCTCGTGGCAGTGGCGGAGCAATTCATACCTATAATTCAGCAACCGTTAATGGAAGACAAGTTGATGGCGAGTACCTGAAATTACAAGCTGCATTAGCGCAATTAGATGAACGCATTTCGACCTTAAAGGATGAACAAGCACGTCAAAAAGGCGAAAATGTAGGTTTTTGGCGTGGAGTTGGAAGTGTTGTCGGCAAGTTAAATACCTGGGATTTCGGAATGTCTGATATAACAAACGCTTCTACCCTATTGGGACACGGACACAACTATTCAGAAAGAGAAGAGGAAGCTGATAAGATAATGATGGAGCAGGCTTATCTCAATCAGGAAACACAAGGCAATTATGGTGGCAACGCTAATTTTTGGAATCGTGCTGGCGTAATGACAGGACACATGGTTCCATTCATGATTGATTTCGCATTGACAGGTGGCGGGTTCGAGGGAATAAAACTATTCGGCAAAGGTGGGTCCAAAGTCGCCACTAAAGTTGTTGGAGAAGAAGTAGTCAAAGAAATGGCCGAACAAGGCTTTAAGACCTATGTTAAGAATAACGGTATTAAAGGTTTCGGACAGGAAGCTACTAATTGGACAATAAAAGCATTAGGCACAACAGCAGACGATTTGCTTGTTCGTGCTCCTCTTATGACAAACACCATACAAATAGGAAAGACTACATCGGATATTATAGACCGCAAACTGGGAGATGTTATCATTGATGAAAATGGGAACTATGATTTCAGCAATCATGAATCATGGGGCAGTGCTATATGGCAAGGAGAAGCGAATGCCATTATAGAGAACTACTCCGAAATGTTTGGCGCACACCTTCCCGATTTAGGAGTTAGGAAAATTGCAGAGACATTCGGAGGAAAACGGTTGAGCGGTTTACTTGCCCGTGCGGATCATTCCTCTTTCGGTAAGATATTAGACACAACCAAAAAACAGTTGGAAAAATTCGGTATCTCTGATTACTTCGGAGAGGTAACGGAAGAATACTACGGCCAGTTATGGAGAACCATACTCAATCTCGACGATGCTTATCAGGAAACACCCATAGTAGATACGAATGGTAATATCGTCCGGGACGAGAACGGGAAACCACTAACAGAACGCACCAATCTATTGCGTTCCGGTCAATTTCACGGAGATATATGGGGAGGGTTAGCTCTTTCAATGGGTTTAATGGGTGCAGGGCGTTACACGGTATCTGCTGCCGGATACGGAAACATGAAGCATCAAGTCAACAGAGCCGACAAAGCTGCAACCGAAATTTTGTCTCCTGAAATATGGGAACCGCTTAGAGAAACCATAGACAATACGACCAATGAAGATATAGGTACTCTAATTACTTCTTTACTCAACGACAGCGAATTCTCAGAGAAAGAAAAAGAAGCTACGATGGCTTATGTTTGGAATAGCATGCAGCTACGAGGCTTTAATCTGGGTACTATTGCCGAACAACGAGGCAACGAACAATCCGAAGAAGAACAAGCACTCAACGAAAGCTATCTGGATGGATATGATGCTTCCTCTCCACAAGAGATGAACGATGCGAAGAATATGTACGAATACCAACGTAAGAGAGCAGTTGAGGCTTTAGGAGAAGAACTTGCCAATCTTATAGACGGAAATCCGGTACAACAGCTATTGGATATGAAGAATAGCGGTATGTACAACGAGAATGAATTGTCTATCGTTCAAGATTATGCTAATGCCAAAACTCTCTATAATGGAATGATGCAAGGTATTAGAGACAGAATAGATGATCGTATTGCACAAAGCAATTCAATGATCGATTCGCATACCAATCCTGATACCGGAACTATTCAGACTGCTACAATGAAGCAGGACGATAGAAAGGTGTATGTCATTGGTGGTAATCTTGCTATGTTTGATGATGGAACGATTGACCGGGAGCATTCTGATGAAAGCATTATTCTAATTGATGCAGAAACAGGAAAAAAAGAATTTACCGATCCTCATTCCATATTGTCTGCTGAATCTCCTATCAACGCTGAACAACAAAAACAGGAAGCACGAGAAGCTATTCAGTTACAATATGCTCAGGAAGCCGCCAATAACATTGACGGTATATTGCCCATGAATGCCGGAGATATTTATAATGTCAGTCTTGATGGAGAGAATATTAAGGAGTTAACAGTTGAAGGTCCCGCTGTTGATGAAAACGGAATGCCTATTCCTGATTCATTCCTTGTAGAAATTGACGGAATACCTCAAAATTGGACTCGGGAAGAAATTCAATCAGCATCCGAAGCGGCCAGTCTTCAACGTCTCAACAGTTTCGAGACAGAAAGAACAGTTGAGAATGAACAGAACGTACAACTTGAACAACAAGCAGTTTACGAAGAAAGCAGACCGGAATACATCCTCAATGATATTGTTACCTTAACAGCAGAAGACGGAACTCCTGTACGTGGTTCTATTACAGCCGAGATAAACGAAGACGGACAAATTGAGGTTTATACGGAACAAGCCATAAATGGTAAAAGAATTAACCTCTTCACTCCGGATGAACTTGATTCTATCCTAATCAATAAGAACGGAGAAGATATTGTTATCGCTCCTGCTGCTCCAGTCATGGAAGAAATAACAGAAGAAACCCCCGACAGTACGGAAATCATCGAAGAAACGGTTCCGGAACCCGAAGCAGAAGAGCAACATCAGCTATCCGCATTAGAACGGATCCCGACAGATGAAAAGGGAAAACCTATATTTGGTGCTGTGGATGCAGAAACCGCTTGGGACGGTCTTGTAGAGAAAACGCAAGACGAAACGACCGCCCAATCATTTGCTGATAATATGGTAGCAAATAAAGAAGCAGCATTGAAGAAAGCCGAGAAAGCCAAAACGAAAACCACCGATGATATTGATGAGTTTGTAGAGGCTGAAAATATACGTAAGGCTATGATTGCCGAAGCCCAAGCAGAACTCAATCACTGGAAAAATATTGCTCGTACCAATAAAAGGAGACAAGAAGAAGCTGAAGCCATAAGACGGGAGGAAGCAAAACGAATCTCCGAGGAAAAACGCATCCAAGAAGAACAGGAACGAATAGAGCGTGAAGAAGCAGAACGCATAGAACGTGAGGCACTCAACGGAGTTCCCGATTGGATAAAAGATACTCCACAATATGCCCGTGCCCGTGGCTTCCGTCGTTCCAATAGTGAGAAGATCGACAGACAAGAACCCATTGAATCGATAAAAGGGAAAGAGGTAGAAGTTAAGTTCGGAGAAAAGGATATGCCGAAAGGTCATGTAACTGTAATCGAAGCATCACAGTTACAACCGAGCCACAGTCAAGGACAACGAAATCCTGCCTTCTTCTTAGATGAAGCACAACCCAAAGACCGGAAAGATGATGTAAGTATTGTTTCTGCCCAACGTATTGCCGAGAATATACGTCCCGAAGAAATCACATCAAGCGTTACCGCATATACTGGAGCTCCGAGTGTAAATACCCGGGGAGAAGTCATACAAGGCAATAACCGTAGCGATGCACTCAAATTCATGTATGATGCCAACAAAGAATCAGCAGAGAAATACAAACAATACCTTTTTGATCATGCAGAAGAGTTCGGTTTAAGCACAGAGGATATTGCAGCAATGAAGAATCCTGTTCTCGTGAATATGCTTGATGCCGACGATAACGAAGCTATCCGATTAGGTCAATTCGTTGCACAGGATACGGAAAGTGGAGGAATAGAACGTATCAAACCGAAAAACGCCATTCAGAAAATGGGCGACAAGATACGCTCTTTTGCAAATATCCTCTTGTCGAGCCATGATGAAGAAATGTCTTTCTCCGAACTGGTAGATAAGAATGGAGTTAAGACTTTGCAATGGATGAATCAAGCAGGTGTTATCTCATCTACGCAATATGCAAGTGCTATTGACGGTAAAGGTAATATCACAGGGGAAGCCGTGAACGATCTTAAAAGTATTCTATACCAAAGCATATTTTCCGGTGGTAGTACCAGTCTGGAAGAAATGTTCAATAGAATGCCGGCTAAGGCACAAAAGGCTATCCTTGCAACTGCTTTCCGTGATTATGACAGTCCGAATGCCGAGCGCATGGTTCAGGAGTTGCAGCAGAGTATTATTGCCTATAATGAGTTATCTGCCTACGAACCTTTCTTCAAGGCAAAAAATATAGAAGAGGTATTACGTGCAGTAGAAGCATGGAAACGTCAGCTTACTTTTGATGATGTTTCGGGAGAATCTTATCTTCCTGCTGAAAAATTCAGTAACTTTGCTTTATACTTAGCGGCAATATATAAAGGTCAGACACAAAAGTTCATTCAACAAACTTTCAATGACCTTTACGATGTGGTACAGGGTACAAAAGAAGATACCTTGTTTGAGGAAGCAGACAAAACACCCCAACCTCTCGTAGAAGCCATCAGGCAAGTATTAGACATAGAATATCAACCTATAAAACAAAATGATAATGGAACGAATGGAAGTACACATGTGGCTGTTGATAATCAAGAGAGCACAGCAGAACGATCAGGAAGCGATGGAGATGATATTAGCCGAGAACAAGATACGGACGGAACAGAACAGACCGACGATAGAGGAGGAGCTGAGGATGCTGGCACAGGAAGAACCACAACCGTAACCAAAGAAATTGCGGTAGCCGAAGCAGAGACCGAAACCAATCCTACCGAAGCACAGAAAGAAGCCGGAAACTACAAGAAGGGACATGTAAAGATACATGGCTTCGATATATCTATCGAACAACCTAAAGGCTCTATCCGTTCCGGTGTAGATCCTGACGGGAATGCGTGGAGCGTAACCATGAACCATACTTATGGATATATCCGGGGGACTAAAAGCCGGGATAACGAACAGATAGATGTATTTGTAGGTCCCAATCCCGAAAGTCAAAAAGTATTTGTTGTAGACCAAGTTAATATCGATAGATCCTTTGATGAGCACAAGGTCTTAATTGGGTTCGATTCTGTCGAAGAAGCAAGAGAAGCCTATCTATCCAACTATGAAGAGGGATGGCAAGGATTGGGTAATATAACCGAAACCAATATAGATTCATTCCGTGATTGGGCAGATATGGATGGTAGGAGGATTAAGCCTTTTGCTGATTATGCAATGAATCAAAAACAATCTTTCCTCAATCGCTTTGAAAATATCCTTCAAGATTATACAGAAGATTTGCGTAATGAATTTGAGAAAAATAACACGCCATACACAGAAGAGGAACTTCGCAGTATAGCATACGATTCAATTTCAAGCAATGAAGAGAGTGATCTATACATGGAAGCCGAACAAGTGTTAAGCGATCTTATTGGGAAAGAGTCTTATGACAAGTGGTATGAGGCTAATAGAGCAAATCATAACGATACAGTAGCATATCTTCCAGATATTATCAACGAAATAAACCGGGTAAGTAATAGCCAGAATATTCCTGTCATGACTGCGGATGAATACTTGTCTGCAAATGGAGCCAGTTTTATGGCTGGTGCCGAACCAGCTCTTCATAAAAACATAAAGGACGATAAAAACAAACAGAGGAATATCGCCCGTGTTTCGGAAGCGATGCGAGAAAACAATGAGCGAAGAGAGGAACTCCGAAAAGAATATCAGAAAAAAGTATCTCGAGGAGAAATAAGAAAACCCACAAGAGAAGAGTCGCTTATCAAAACAGCCAATGGTCACCCTGATAATGAAGCCACTCAGGCGGCTCGAAGAGTGCTGGATAAAAGAGGCATTGATTGGGATGAGCAATCAACCGCAAATGAGCCTCAACCAGTCTTATTGACACCCAACTCAACACAAGGACAATTTAACTGGCAACATGAAGTAGATCATGTTAGCCAAATGGAGATCACTTCTGAGGAAAAAGAGTTACGAGAGCAGGTTGGATATAACACAGAAGAAGTTGGAGATGTCACTTTTTCCGAGAGACAACTAACAGAACAAGGTCATCTGACTTTTATGGGATCGCCATTAACGGGTCGTCCCAAAATTAAGTCATCATCCGATGTAGCATTCCTATTCAAGAATCTTGAAAGCGCAGCTACGGAAAACGCATTTCTGGTAATGATTAAAGAAGATGGAAGCTATGGTGTTTATTATGCAAGCACGGGAGGAACGACAGAGGTTGGAGTAGATATGAAATTGTTATTTGCCGCTGCTAAAGAATATGGAGCCATAAAAGTCTGTTTTGTTCACAATCACCCATCTGGCAGCTTAAAACCATCTCGTCAAGACTCAAATGTTCACAAAAATATAGTTGAGGCATTTAGAGGATCAGGAATAAAAGCCATGCAATCAGTAATCATAAACCTTGACTCTGGTAACTATGTTGAATTTGATGAACATTATGATCAAATCAGGGAGAAGTCCAAGAGAAAAGGGAAAGAGATTGCTCCGAAAATTTATCAGTTCGATCGTCAGAAGCTTTATGTTCCCGTGTATAAAAAGAAACAGATTCGATCATCCGCAGATGTTGCAGAATTTTTAAGTGAACAAAAACGTGGAGCTGTCCCTAAAATACAAATACTTATTTTAGACAATGCGCTCAGGGTTAATAAATATATGTTTGTTGATCCAAATTTGTCCGTTTCAGAACTAAAGGAAAAAATAATTCACGAAGTAGGAAAGCACGGAGAGTGTGTTATGCTGGCTTCTAATGGAGCTCTTGACTCTGATTATATAGGCCTTCTAAAAGAATATATCAAACCTGCCGGAATAAGACTGTTGGACGTTTTGGAAATAAAACAAGACGAAGACATAATCAATAATTATAAGAGTTTTGCAGATGAAGGGTTGATGGAACCCAAATTAAAGTATCAAAAATCCTCTGAAAAATTCAAGCCTATATCCAAGCCTAAACTCGGTAAACTCATTTCTAAATTGAAGAAAACGGAATTGGCTAAAGATGTTGTTGTAGATAAGAAAGCAATGCAATCTTACCTAGAGAAACATCTTGGAAAAGAAACCGCTGAACGCTTCATGACCCTTTGGCACGGATCGCCACATAATTTTGATAAGTTTTCTCTTTCTTTTATGGGAACAGGAGAAGGCAATCAAGCGTTTGGCCCAGGTTTGTATTTTACGAACAACAAAGAAATAGCTGAATACTACGCTTCTCAACTGAGCGCCCCAAAGTATGTGCTGATGTATAAAGGGAAGGAGGCATCAAATACAGAACAAGCAGCCCATAGCTTATTCACACTCCATGGTGCTGAATCGATAGAGGATGCCATCCGAATAGCAGAAGAAAATAAAAATGAATTTAAGGACGATTCAGAAATACAGAAGTCATACAATGACATTATTTCTGTTCTCCGCAATTCGAAAGAAAGCGACTTTGAAGAAGTCGATGTAAATAAAGGGGTGCTTTATAACGTAGATACTGTTGATGATTTAAATCTTATAGAATGGTATGGGGAATTATCTCCAAAACAAAAAGACGCTTTAATTGCCGGCATTGAGTCACTTCCGGAATATAACAATGAAACCGGAGAAGGAATTGATCAACAAGACAAAGCTATGGTAATTGACACAATTAGGAATAGCGGACTTGATGGACGACAAGTTCAAGGTACTCTTGAATATCTCTTGGGCAATGGAGAAGATGCTACCTATATGGAATTTATGAGAAATGCTGGATTCCATGGGGTAAAATACCCATCCGACTCCTTGAGTGACAGGGATAGTGATAGCTTCAACTATGTAATATTTGACGAAGAGGTTCTTGATATAAAGGATAAAATCCGTCTCATGTCAACTCCTTCCGGAGAAATCTATGGATTTGTCACTCCAGATGGAACCATTTACTTGAATCCAGATAAAATGAATGCCAATACTCCTATTCATGAGTTTGGGCATTTGTGGAATAGTTTCATTAAAGAGAATAATCCGGAACTGTATGCTAAGGGTGCTGAGCTAATCAAAGAAAGCGAATACTGGAGTAAAGTGAACAATAATCCATCTTATTCTTCTTTATCAGAGGAACAAAAGATTGACGAAGCTTTGGCGATGCTTATTGGCGACAAAGGAGAAGCTCAATACGGCAAATCGGATTTAATGACTTTTGCAGGTGTGAAGGCGTGGTTACATGACATATGGGGTTGGATTAAACAAAAAATTGGAATTTCCCCAAAAAACAATATCGAAGATATGACGTTGCAAGATTTTACTAAACTTGCACTATCTGATATTCTCGGAGGTAAAAAGATTGAGAAAACAGAAAAAAACACTAACTTTGCAAACAATGAAGAAAGCGGAACAAACACCGACCAATCCGGCTCCGAAATTCCACTCGGAAGCACACAAGAAGAATTACGAGGGATGTATGAAAACACTTTCGGAACGAACCTTGCCTCTCGACTTAGAGAAGGTACAGGAGGAAATTCTTCGCAACTCTCGCAACACGAAAGAGAAGATTTAGAAAAACGAATTACCCGTGATTACGCAAAAGAGAACGATGTATGGGTAGACGATTTTTATTCTCTGGGTTCTCCCATGCGAGGTGGCGGTAATGAAAACACTTTAGCTGTTAATCCCAATAATGGATATATCTATAAGGCTAACAACCTTATGAACTCCAATATGCTTGTTTCACAATTACTGAAACAAGTCTCTGCTCACAATCTTATATTCCCTGAAACGGCTTATGAAATAGAAGGAATTACCGGAGTGGACTTCGGAGGAAACAGTACGCCTATCGTAGAACCTATACTCAAACAAAAGTATGTTCCCAATTCCGTCGAAGCCACACAGCAAGAGATTGATGGGTATATGGACGAGTTGGGCTTTGAGAAAGTCAATAATACTACATTTAGCAATGGAGAATATATCGTATCTGATTTACATCCAAGAAATGTATTGAAAGATGCTAATGGAAATATTCACGTTATTGATGATATTATCCGTCCTGCACAACCCAAGGTTCAAGAACCTCCAAAAATGAACGTGGGTGAAGATTTATTCGAATATGCAAGACGGGTGACCGAATGGAATGAGAACAAATCTCGGAATAGCGAAGAAGCGGAAATCCGAAAACAATCAGTCGAGAAGAAAGAAACTCCATCAAGAGATAGTGCTTTTTCCGAAAGAGACAGAGTAGCTGCTCGTGAATCATATGAAAGAATGGTTTCTTCCGGAGCCTACCAGTTCCAAGAAGCTGTTCAGGATAGTATGCTCGGATTGAAAAAAACCTATCAAGCCATCCTTGAGGAGAAAACAAATATTGCCGATGTTCCCGGATTTGAGAATGCTTACCTGGCTGAAAACCGAATGAGCAGCGTTAATGCTGCCGAACAACGAGACTACTATGGTAGATTTATGCGTCCTCTGCTTGAAGAGATAGGACGTATTTGCGGAACGGACAAAGCAAAGCGCCAAGCACTTGAAGACTACATGATGGCTAAGCATGGCTTGGAGCGCAATCAGGTTCTTGCCGAACGTGATGCCAAAGAGAACGACAAAGATGTAAGCGAATACCGTAATCGTGATTATGCCGGACTTACTGCTTTGACCGGAGTAGAAGATGTCGCAGAAGCCGAAGCTATTGCCGAAAAAATGGTCGCCGACTATGAAAGCGAAAATGAAACCGACAAACTTTGGCAAATGATAAATGCAGCTACCGGAGCAACTTTAGCCAAAATTTACTACGGTGGCTTATTAAGCAAAGAAAGCTACGAGCAGATAAGCGGAATGTATCAATACTATATCCCACTGCAAGGATTTGACGAAAAGACGAGCGACGAGGTGTATGGTTATATGACAAGCAACCAATCTCCACTCATAGGTGCGCCTATCAAACGCGCAGAGGGCAGGAAAAGTAGAGCTGATGATCCTATCGCCACCATTGCGATGATGGCCGATACAGCGATCATGAAGAGTAACCGCAACCTGATGAAACAAAAGTTTCTTAATTTCGTTCTTAATCATCCAAGCGATTTGATAAGCGTAAGCGATTTGTGGTTGCAATACGATGAAGTAAGCGGAGAATGGGAACCTATCTTCCCCGAAATATCTCCCAATGACTCAGCATCCGAAGTCGATCAGAAAGTTACAGACTTCGAGGAAAAGATGAAAGAGTTGTCGGAGAACGACGACAAATACAAACGAGGGAAAGATATTCCGAATATTCCTTACCGAGTAATAAACGGTAATCTTAGCGAACATCAAGTCTTAGTGAAACGTGGCGGAAGCACATACGTACT
>JAJDGO010000016.1 GCA_030265685.1 Bacteroidales bacterium OttesenSCG-928-M11 | reverse complement strand
CTGAATCAATTGAATAGGAGATTCGGATCGAACAGAAATATTTTCTGATTCTTGAGTAACAGAAATTGATTCTTCATTGTTTATATCTGGAATGAGAGTAGCATCGGGATCAATGATTACTTTCGTAAAAACAAGATTCTTATCTTTATCAACTCCACTTGCAATAAAACTTCTATCATTGATAAATTTGAAATAATAATAATCACCAACTAACTTAGGAGTAGATATATCGAAATCAATAGAACCATTATTGGTTACTCGAATGACTCGAATAGTAGATTTTAAGTATGGCCCGACAAATAATAATTTTCCATCAGATTGAGAGATTATATCTCGTCCAGAAACCTTGTCTGCGTTAAAACTTTCGTCTAATACTCCGTCAGAATGGAGTCGTTTGTAACTAACAGAAGGGCTACCAATAATAATCTTCCCGTCTTGTTGTTCAAAAGCTGTGGTGTAATATGTTGAAACTGTTTCATCCTTACAAGATTCTTTCAAAATTCCGTTATTCCCAAAAGTATTATCTAAATCACCTTTGTGGTCAAATTTTAAGTAATAATAATCGGCGCCTCCAATAAGGCTTTTGCAGGAAGCTAATAACCCTAAAAAATTCCCATCGGATAAGGATAAGATTTTCGAGCAGAGTTTTGAGCCTGACATTGATTTTATATACAGAATACCTTTGTCTTGAAAACTCTCATCCAAAGATCCGTTTTCTTTTATCTTAGCAATCGCCGGATAAGAGTAACCGTCTTCGTCTCCAAACGAAGCATTAATAAAAAGAGAGTTATCAGCCAATGGTAATAAAGAAAATCCATCGATCCAATGACTGTTCGAATTAATAATCGAGATCCCATTTTTGCCAAACGAATCATCCAAGTTACCATTAGGAAGATAACGTAGAAGAGCTAAATTACATAAATTACCCTTACATTGGCTTGCTACAATAATTTTACTATCTGGTTGCCTTGTTATCAAACTGGGTCGAAGCAATTCGAACTCTACTTCTGTAATTACAATCCCGTCACTGCCAAAATTTTTGTCTAAATTTCCTTGAGAGTCTATTTTTAATACGACGACCTTTTTTCCATAATGCCGATAGTCATCTGTATTTTCCAAGAAATAACCCACCGCAAAAACATTTCCATCCTGATCAGTTTCCATTGAATAGACATCAATGCCTCCAAAAACAGCAACTCCTTCTTTCCCAAAATTAGGATCAAGATATATTTGCTGAGCATTTATTCCAAATGAAATAAGAAATAAAATAACAAGTATTAGTTTTATTGGTTTCATGACTGTAAAATTAAATATATCAACTGCAATTTAATCTTATTAATAAATAGTTTTCCCTTTTGCTGCTCCTTTCGACAGCGCTACTTGTTAGATAAATTATTTTGTTTTTCAAAAAGAAAAAAATCGTATGGCTCTTGTGTGTTTTGATTACCAGCCACAATATTAAGTAAATAAATCTTAATAAACAAGTTTTGGGTTGTAATATTTGTGGCGTTTTTTGAGAATATAGTATAACCGGAACAAAGTTGTTGTATAACTTGGGTAAAGTTCTACTAGAACTTGGTCAAAGTTTTACCATAACTTTACACTTTTCTGTACAGAAAAGTATAAAGAAATACTATCTCTTGGGAGAAATAAACCAAGTAGTACCCCAAGCTATCTGTTGATAATTTGGTAGCTATTGTTTTTTTTGAAAATCTTATAATCCCCCCAAGCAGAACTTAAAATTCTGATGTGAAATGGAATTTTAATTCCGGGAAATCTTGTTGAGCCATTTGAAGAACATAGTTGGAGTCGGCAAGAAAAACATCACGTCCTTCTTTGTCTAAAGCCATATATTGGTATTTTCTTTTTTTGAAGTTATTCAAAGCTTCGTCCGATTCGCTCTCTATCCAACAGGCTTTGTAAAGACTAAGCGATTCCCAACGACATTGTGCTCCGTATTCATGCAAAAGACGGTATTGAATGACCTCGAACTGAAGTTGACCGACCGTTCCGATGATTTTTCTTCCATTGAACTGATTAGTAAAAAGCTGAGCAACACCTTCATCCATCAACTGATCAATCCCTTTATTGAGCTGTTTGGTTTTCATTGGATCTGCATTTTCTATATACTTGAACATTTCGGGAGAAAAGCTGGGCAAACCTTTGAAGTGTAGAGTTTCGCCCGAAGTAATAGTATCGCCGATCTTAAAGTTTCCTGTATCCGGAATCCCTATAATATCGCCGGCATAAGCTTCGTCTACGGTTTCTTTCTTTTGTGCCATGAAAGCAGTTGCCGAATTGAATTTCATCATTTTATTATGACGGACATGTTTATAGTTTGTATTACGATCGAAGCGTCCGGAACATATTTTCAAGAAAGCAATACAACTTCGGTGATTCGGATCCATATTTGCATGGATTTTGAATATAAAACCGGACATAGGATCGTTTTCCGGATCTACTTTTCTTTCTTCTGCCTGAACAGGACGAGGGTATGGTGCGATACGAATAAAACAATCTAATAATTCTTTTACTCCGAAATTGTTCAATGCCGAGCCAAAGAAAACGGGAGCAATGTTTCCATCGAGATAAGTATTTACATCAAATTCCGGATAAACGCCTTCGATTAACTCCAAATCGGCTCGAAGCTGTTCTGCTTCGGAAAGACCTATGTGTTTTTCGAGGTCCGGACTATTCAAGTCCTTAAATTCTACCGACTCGGTTACATGTTGTTTGCTCGGAGTATAAAGATCTAATTTGTGTTCGTATATATTATAGACTCCTTTGAATCGTACACCTTGATCGATTGGCCAACTTAATGGGCGGACATTAACTTTCAATTCTTGTTCCAACTCGTCTAATAAGTCGAAAGGATTTTGTCCGTCTCTATCCATTTTATTGATAAAGATCATAACCGGAGTTTTACGCATCCGACATACTTCCATCAATTTACGGGTTTGAGCCTCTACTCCTTTAGCAATATCAACTACAATAATTACACTATCAACTGCAGTTAGGGTGCGATAAGTATCTTCTGCAAAATCTTGGTGTCCGGGAGTATCAAGAATATTAATCTTATAGCCTTCGTACTCAAAACCCATGACCGAAGTTGCAACCGAAATACCACGCTGTTTCTCAATCTCCATCCAGTCGGAAGTGGCCGATTTTTTTATTTTATTTGACTTAACTGCTCCTGCTACATGGATAGCTCCTCCGAATAATAGTAATTTTTCGGTCAAAGTAGTTTTCCCGGCATCCGGGTGAGAAATGATAGCAAAAGTACGGCGGCGTTGTATTTCTTGAATTAATTCGGACATATAATGAGTGATGATTTAATTAGCTTTTAATAGGTCGATACATTTAATTAATGACTCTTCCCACTGTGGAATAGTAATATGAAATGTTTCTTTTATCTTGGTTTTATCTAATATACTGTATGATGGACGCGTTGCTTTAGTTGGATATTCGGAAGTCGATACCGGATTGATTACACATGTCAAACCTGCATTTTTTACGATTGCTTGAGCAAAATCGAACCAATTAGCTTCTCCTTCATTACTATAATGGTAAATTCCCGGAACAAATTCCCGTTCGGAAACCATAGTCATTATTGCACGAGCCAAGTCGGAAGCATAAGTGGGCGTTCCTAATTGATCGCATACAACATTTAAGCTATCTCGTTCAGCCCCGAGTCGTAGAATTGTCTTAACAAAGTTGTTTCCATAAACCGAATAAAGCCAAGCTGTTCGAATAATAATACTATTCGGGCAAGCAGCTTGCAGTGCAAGTTCGCCTGCCAACTTAGATCTTCCGTAGACAGATTGAGGATCAAGTTGTTCGGTTTCTTTTATCGGATTGGTCTGTTTTCCCGAGAAAACGTAGTCAGTTGAAATATGAATCAAGCAAGCTTTCCCGAAAACTGCTTCGGCGAGATTTTTTACGGCTTCAGCATTTACCTTATAAGCTACTTCCGGCTCATCCTCTGCTTTATCAACTGCAGTATAAGCTGCACAATTAATAACAAGATCAATATCCTTGTTCTCAATAAACAACCGGACATCTTCGGCTTGAGTTAAATCCAAATCCTCAACATCTGTAAAGAAGAAATTCATATCGTAATCGATTGCTATTGCTTGAATTTCTTGTCCTAATTGTCCATTTGCTCCTGTTACCAGTACATTTTTCGACATATTTTACGTAAATTTGTGCAAAAGTACAAAATAATATGATACAATATCACATATTAGAAACAGGATTCTTTTATGCCGACGGCGGAGCAATGTTTGGAGCCATTCCAAAAAGAGCTTGGAAAAGAAAAATCATTGCCGATGAAGAAAATCGTTGTCTTATGTCCATGAATTGTCTTTTGGTTCAAATTGATGATCGTATCTTATTGTTTGATACAGGCATCGGGTCGAAAGACTTAAAAAAGCTATCTTATTATAATTTTCAAAAAGTGAAAGACATCCGAACTTTCATTGAAGAAATAAATATCAAACCCGAAGACATTACCGATGTTATTCTCTCCCATCTTCATTTCGACCATTGCGGAGGATGTACTTATCGGGACAACTCGGGAAATCTTCAGATTGCTTTTCCCAATGCAAAGCACTATGTTGGAGCAAAACAATGGCAAAACTTCTTAAATCCGAACGATTTGGAACGAGATTCTTTTCGTAAGGAAGATATATTGCCGATCGAAGAGAAAGGATTGCTTCACTTAATCGAGGAAGACATAGAATTATTACCCGGTGTAGAGATTAAGCTATACGATGGTCATACCTACAATCAATTAGCCGCATACATTAATATAAACAATAATGAATGGCTTATTTTCCCAAGCGACGTAATACCTACAAGAGCCCATTTATCCGACGAATGGATCTCCGCCTATGACATCGAACCTTTGAAATCTCTGGAAAGCAAACGTAAAATCAAAGAATGGGCAAAAGACAAGAAACACAAGTACATTTTTTATCATTCTTCATAAAATACATAAATAAACCGTGCAACGTTTTCTTATCACTTTTCATCTAACTAGTAAATGGACACTCGAACTCTTGACCTGGACAAAATAATTGCAGGCTGTAAGCGCAATGACACTCAGGCCAGAAAGGAACTATACGAGTTATATGCTCCGGCAATGCTGGGAATATGTGTTCGCTATACAAAAGAAAAAGAGACTGCCCGGGATATTTTACAAGATGGGTTCATAAAGATATATACAAAAATAAATACTTATTCCGGGACTGGCTCTTTTGAAGGGTGGATGAAGAAAGTTTTTGTCACTACGGCTTTGGAATATCTTCGAGATGACAAATCACTTCATTATCATACAGAAATATCTAACTATCAAGAATCGATCGAAGATTTTTCTGTTTCAGTTGTAAATGAATTATCTGCAAAAGAAATTATTGATTGCATACAAGAACTTCCCGATGGATTTCGTACCGTATTCAATCTTTATGCAATAGAAGGCTATTCACATGCCGAAATTGCTTCTATGCTTCACATCAAAGAAGCTAGCTCAAGATCTCAATACGCAAGAGCAAGACAACTTTTACAAATTCGCATAAAAGAATTATTTAGTAAAAAATGAAAAAAGAAGACAAGTCAACAAACAATAATAGTTTTGAAAACGTTGTCAAGAAGAAGCTACAAAACTTTTCGGTTCCAGTCGATGAAACTTACTGGAAAGAGATTGATGAAAAATTAAAGACAAAACAGAGAAGAAAAACATTGACTCTGTGGATCTCTGTAGCATCCGTAGCAGCAAGTATTGCTATATTATGGTTAATATTTCCGTTCAACAGTCAAATAAGTATCAACTATGAAAACGAGTACTTTTCCGAAAATGAATCGCACATTAAAAAGGATGTATTGGAAGAGAAAGATGTTCCTGCTTCTATCGATGCCATACATAAAAGTCCGCATGTGGCTATCGTCTCAAAAAGGGAAGATAGAAAAAGTAAATCCAACGAACCAAATATCTGTATTAGTAATGGGGATGAGATAGTAATTTCGGAAAAGCCGGAAGAAGATACTTTGGTTATTTCCGAATCTGATTATTTAGCAGAACAAAAACAAGAAACCAACAAAAACACAGAAGTCATTTTAGTTGCCCCCGATCCTTTCGCTTACGACGATTGGGAATTACCTAAACATAAGAAAAAGACAAAAAGCAGTATGGGATTGTTGGCGTCGATCGGAAATAACTATACCAATCCGAATAGTAATCCGATATTATCTTCAAGCGACGAACCGGATTTAGCTCCGATACCGACCAAACAAGAAGACATATATTCTTATAGTAATTTTTCGAAAGTCAAACATGCAGCTCCAATATCTTTCGGAATAAGTGTCCGGAAAGAGTTACATCCGACAGTTTCTATCGAATCCGGACTAATATACACCTACCTATATACTAAGTTTGAGAACACAAATCCTTATCGGGATGCTAAAATGCAAGTTCATTACTTGGGAATCCCACTTAATTTTGTAGTAAAAATTCACCAGACTAATTCATGGCAAGCTTATGCTTCGTTTGGAGGAATGATAGAAAAAGGAATTCATTCGTTATACAAACAAAAGAAGATGGAAGCCGGAGGAAACTTAAGCGAATCTACTATCAGTGGAAGCGTAGAAGGCGTGCAGTTTTCCCTCAATGCAGCCTTAGGGATCGAATATAAGTTAGACGAAAGTTACAGTATTTATTTTGAACCTAAAGCCGGATATTTTTTCGAGAACGACCAACCAGTAAGTATTCGTACCGAACATCCTTTTAACATTGGGATTGCCGCCGGGATTCGCATCAATCTTAATTAAAAAAAGCATTTAGTTTGTATAACTCAAGTTACAACCATCCATTCTCTTGATACCATGCTACAGATTCTTCTAATCCTCTTTTTAAATCGTATTGGGGATCAAAAGCAAATTTTTCTCGAATAGGCGAAATATCACAACTCCAATCGCGGCGTTTCATTATTCGGTATTTATCTCTATTCAAAGTCGATGGTTTTTGAGTTATTCTAGAAATATCTTCTGCTAAAACAGATACTAGTTTGACAATTGGTAAAGGGATGCGTATTTTAAGAACTCGTTTTTTATTCATCGCTTCTTTTGCCAATTTAGTATATTCTTCGTTTGTGTACACCCGACCATCAGACACAGCATAAGTTCCTTTATTTATCGGACTTAACAAAGCCGTATAAATAAGATTTACCAAATCGCGTACATAAATAAAAGAAAGGTATTGAGTCTGACATCCGGCTGCAACATCAAAACCCGTTTTTATTGTTTTTAGCATCAATAAATAATCCTTTTCTCTTGGTCCGTAAACTCCCGTCGGACGAAAAATCAAAGATGGGAAGTTTTGTTGTTGAGAAAGGAAAGCTTCTGCATTCAATTTACTACGCCCATAATAAGTTTGTTCTTTTTCCGGCACATCCGCACTCAGACTACTCATCAAAACAAATTTTTCCGGTATCGCATCAACATCCTGGAGGGCTTTCACGAAATTGCATACATATTCGAAGTTGATCGTATCAAAGTTTTTCGGATTAAGAGATTTAGTAACTCCCAAGTTGTGAATAATATAATCCCATTTACCATAAATACGAACATGTTCTGCCAATTGCTTAACCAAAGAACTTTTATGCGAAAAGTGCAGATCGATAAAATGGATTCGCGAATCTTGTAAAAATTCCCTATTTGTCGTTTTACGAACTCCAGCCCAAACTTCCCAGTCCGCTTTCAATCCTTCTTCAACAAGAAAACTCCCTATAAATCCACCAGCACCCGTGATAAGTATCTTTTTCATCTTTTAGATTTAAAAAAAGACGTCATCAACTCTGCTGCTTGTTCTGCCATTACTCCGCTTGTAACTTGTGTTTTGGGATGAAGCAAATCAGGATCAAACTTACTATATCCTCGTTTATCATCTTTCGCTCCATAAACTACGCGGGAAATCTGCGACCAAGCCAAAGCTCCGGCACACATTGGGCAAGGTTCTACAGTAACATAAATCGTACAGTCTTGTAAATATTTGCCTCCTAAAACATTTGCAGCAGAAGTAATCGCCTGCATTTCCGCATGAGCAGTTACATCATTTAATAACTCTGTAAGATTGTGAGATCGGGCAATTATCGTATCATTCGAAACAATTACAGCTCCAACAGGAACCTCTCCCCTATCAAAAGCACTTTGAGCTTCAATAAGAGCTTGTTTCATATAAAAACTATCGTCGCGAGGGAACATTAATCTTTTACAATTCGAATAATGTAAACATCTTCTCTTGGGCGATCCATAGACCCAGTTGCTACGGAAGCAATTTGATTTACTACTCCTAAACCTTCTACTACTTCTCCAAAAACAGTATATTCATTATCAAGAAAAGGAGTTCCTCCTAACGACTTATATACTTCTTTTTGGTTTTCCGGAAAATAAGACCCATAATAGTCCTCTATTTCTTTTAATTGAGCGTCCGTCCATGAACGTCCGTGAACAATATAAAACTGAGTTGGAGAAGAACGTTTCTCAGGATTTACTTGGTCTCCCATACGAGCTGCTGCCAAAGCTCCTTTTTTGTGGAAATTTTCTCGTACAAATTCGGCTGGAATAGTTTTTTCTTCTTCCGTTTTATCAACTTTAGCCTGCATCGAAGCCGGTTTTGTTTCCAAATCGCCCCCCTGAATCATGAATTCATTTATTACACGATGAAAAAGAGTGCTGTCGTAAAGTTGTTCTTCTACTAAACGCTCGAAGTTAGCTTTGTGCAAGGGAGTGTTGTCGTACAGTTTAACCTTGATGTTCCCTAAAGAGGTTTCTATTGTATACGTATCTGTCATATCTTGAGTTTTACAAGCAATTGTAGTAAATAATAAACACAATAATAACGGTATAATTTTTTTCATTTCTGTTTTATATTAATATAGATTAAAGCAATTATCTCCTCATTTCATTTTCACCAAAAAGAGTAGGATAGTCATCATCATAAACTTTGAGAATATGAGCAAGTAATGTTTCTCTAAACCAACGGGAACGATTATTAATTTTATATTTCCCCAAATATTTATTCAAAGCATTTAACTCCTCCGGCGTAACCATAAAGGCAACACGTTTGTCGCGAGGTTGTTTAGATACTTTCGGTTTATTTTTCTTCTTTTTAGCCATTACCCGACAAAAATACTCTTTTATATTGGAAAAATAAAAGAAATCTCTTAATTTTGTTGCGAAATAATCTTAACTATGGCACTGCATAACGATTTGGGTAAAAGCGGCGAAGAAGCCGTGATTGAATATTTAAAAAATCAAGACTATCTTATTCTTCATCATAATTGGCGTTGGAAACATCTCGAGTTAGACATTATTGCTCAGCAAGGGGATGAATTAGTGGTGGTAGAAGTAAAAACACGAACAGACAACTTCTATTCCGACCCATACAACGCTGTTACTCCACAGAAAATCAACAATATTGTTACCGCATCTCATATTTATATTAAAACATTTCAAATTGATTTACCTGTACGCTTCGATATTATTTCGATTATTGGCTACGACCCTTATTTCGAATTTGACCATATTGAAGATGCATTTCATCCTCCGCTAAAAAGTCGACATAAATAAATAAAAAACAACGCATCACAACTCCAAATAATTAAAAAATACTATAAAATTAAAAAAACTTTTGTTTTGATGTCAAAGTTTATATCTTTGCAAATTGTTTATTAGGCAGGGTGTCTTTTGACCCTTTGAGACATTAAAATAATAGCCCTATAAAATGAAATATTACTAAAATTTGAATAACATGAAGTATTGCTTACGCTTAATTTTGCTCTTCTTTTTTACGTCGACTATTGCTTTCGCGCAAAAAATGACAGTAAATGGAACAGTAATTGACTCTGAATTTAAGGAACCCATTATTGGAGCTTCAGTTTTTGTAAAAGAACATCCGACTGTCGGTGCAATAACTAACATTGATGGACAATTTACATTAGAAGCACCAGAAGGATCAAAAACATTAACTATTTCTTATGTTGGAATGAGTACAAAAGAAATTCCAATCAAGCCATCTGTACATGTAGTATTAGAAAGTGGCTCTACTAAACTACAAGAAGTAGTAGTAACAGGGATGCAAAAGGTAGACAAACGAATGTTTACCGGAGCTTCAACGAAAATCAGCGCAGCAGATTCTAAAATAGATGGGATTGCAGATATTTCCCGCTCATTAGAAGGTCGTTCTGCTGGGGTTTCGGTACAAAATGTATCGGGAACTTTTGGAACAGCACCAAAAATTCGCGTTCGTGGAGCTACATCTATTTATGGTAGTTCAAAACCTCTTTGGGTAGTAGACGGCGTTATTATGGAAGATGTTGTGGAAGTTTCAGCAGATCAATTATCATCCGGAGATGCTGTTACTTTGATTTCTTCAGCTATTGCAGGCCTAAACGCAGATGATATTGAAAGTTTTGACATTTTGAAAGATGGTTCTGCAACTTCTATTTATGGAGCTCGAGCTATGGCAGGAGTTGTTGTTGTAACAACCAAAAGAGGAAAAGCAGGAAGCAGTTCAGTAAACTATACTGGAGAATTTACATATAGAATGAAACCTAATTATAGCAATTTCAACATTTCCAATTCTCAAGAACAAATGGGTATCTATAAGGAAATGGAAGCTCGTGGATGGTTGGAATTTGCAAGTATAGCTAATAGCTCAAGCGCCGGAATTTATGGACAAATGTATAGCTTAATCAATGCATATAATGAATCTTCCGGACAATATGGGATTCGTCATGATCAAAATTCGATGAATGCTTATCTCCGTCAAGCAGAATATAGAAATACAGATTGGTTTGACCTTCTATTTCAAGATAATATCATGCAGAACCACTCGGTAAGCATCTCTGGAGGTAACGACAAAACTCGATTTTACACATCTGCTTCTGCTATGTCTGATCCGGGATGGACTTTATCTAGTAATGTAAAACGCTATACTTTTAATGCAAATGCTGTTACTGAAATTTCGCCGACAGTTAAATTAACTCTTTTAACACAAGATTCTTACAGAGAACAAAAAGCTCCAGGAACACTTAGCCAAGAAACAGATGTAGTAAGTGGAGAAGTTAAGCGTGACTTTGACATTAATCCATATAGCTATGCATTAAATACTTCACGAACAATTAGTCCAACCCAAAAATTCACTAGAAATTATGCATCTTTCAATATTTTTGATGAATTAGAAAATAATTATATCGATTTATCTCTTGTTGATGTTAAATTCCAGGCTCAATTAGATTGGAAACCGATACAAGGACTTGACCTTGCAGGATTAATAGCTTATCGTCACAGTAGTTCTGAACAAGAACACCACATAAAGGATCATTCAAACCAAGCTAATGCTTATCGAGCTGGTATTGACCCTGTAAATAATTCTATTCGGGATGTAAATCCATTCTTATATAAGAATCCTGCAGATGAAAATGCATTGCCTGAAACAGTTCTTCCTGAAGGAGGAATTTATCGAAACTCAATTAACAAACAAACACAAGTGGACTTTCGCTTTACTGGTTCTTATGTCACCCAACTTAAAGATAAACACATAATCAATTTATTTGTAGGATCTGACATTAATCAAACAGATCGAGTTGCTCGTTCTTGGACTGGTTATGGCTTTGTATATGATGATGGAGGACTCCCGGCTTATGATCCTACACTATTTAAACAGTTAGTAGAAGAAGGGAATGACTATTATAGTAACAAACAATCTTGCTATCGAAGCGTTGCTTTTTACACCTCTGACAGCTATTCTTACAAAGGCAAGTACACAATCAACTTAACCGGACGTTATGAAGGCACCAACCAATTAGGAAAATCACGTCAAGCTCGTTGGCTACCAACATGGAATGTAGGTTTAGCATGGAATATGCATGAAGAGTCTTGGTTCAACAATCCAATATTGTCTCACGCTACCTTAAGAACGTCTTATTCATTGACTGGAGATCGAGGTCCGGCTTGGGTAACAAATGCAGAACCTGTATATTCTCCATCCATTGGATGGAAACCTTTTTCTGAGTTAAGAGAGCCAGGACTAGATTTCCAATTAGGAAATAAAGAATTGACCTATGAGAAAAAACATGAGTTTAACATTGGTTTTAGTACCGGATTTTTGGATAATAGAATCAATTTAGAATTTGACTATTACAATCGTGACAATTATGATCTAATAGGACAAGTCTACACACAAGGAACAGGCGGTGAAATTAGAAAATATGCTAACGTTGCCGATATGAAATCTCATGGAGTAGAAGCAACTATTTCGACGAAAAATATAGAAACAAAAGATTTTTCTTGGACAACCGACTTAACTTTTTCAAAAACGAAGAACGAAATTACGAACTTAAAAACTCGTGCAAATGTAATGTCTTTAGTTTCGGGAAGTGGTTATGCTTTGGAAGGGTATCCGGTAAGAGCAATATTTTCTATTCCATTTGTTGGATTGAATGATGAAGGACTTCCTCAGTTCATTAATCAAGACGGAGAAGTTACCATTACAGACATAAATTTCCAAGAATATGAAAAATTAGATTTCTTAGTTTATGAAGGTCCTTCAGACCCAACCATAACAGGAGGATTTGGAAACTTATTCAAATATAAAAACTTCCGACTAAATGCTTTTATAACATACTCTTTTGGTAATGTTGTCCGTTTAGATCCTATATTTAGTGCTGTATATTCAGACGTAACAGCATCCCCAAAAGAATTTAAAAACCGCTGGGTACTACCAGGCGATGAGTTGAGGACAAACATTCCTGTTATTGCCAGCCGTCGTCAATACTATAACGACAATCAAATTAGCCGTGCATACAATGCATATAACTACTCAACAGAGCGCATTGCTAAAGGAGACTTTATCCGCATGAAAGAAATATCTCTAACTTATGATTTACCTAGCAAACTTATCGACGACTTAAGACTTTCAAGTGCATCGATAAGAGTACAGGCTACTAATCTATTCCTTATCTATGCAGATAAAAAACTGAATGGACAAGACCCAGAGTTCTTTAATAGCGGAGGAGTTGCAACTCCAATGCCAAAACAATTTACAATGACAGTAAGAATCGGTCTTTAATTAATTTTAAAAATGAAAAAAATGAAAAAATATCTATTTATCACTGCTATTTGTCTATTTGGGTTATCATTTACAGCTTGTGATGATTTTTTGGATAAAGTGCCAGACAATCGAATGGAGTTAAAAACGCCAACCCAGATAAGGAAACTCTTAACTAATAGTTACCCTGATGGAAACTACTCTACTATCGCGGAGTTGAGTGCAGATAATTTCCAAGATAATAATGCTCCGGATTTAAACGGCAATCGATACAATTTACCTTCTTACGGACGTCAAGATGACGAAGCCTTTGCTTGGGAAGATATCGTTTCTGCAGTAAATCAAGATAGCCCGTCTGCTATTTGGGAGAGTAACTATTATGGGATAGCCGCAGCAAATCATGCATTAAGAAGAATCTATGAATTAGAAGATGAGGGTAGAGCATCTGAAGTATATCCTCACAAAGGAGAAGCTTTATTACTTCGCGCATTTTGTCACTTTAATTTGATTAATATATTTGCTCATACATATAAAAATGAAACATTAAGTCAATCTGATCTCGGAATTCCTTATGTTACAGAACCGGAAGAGGAAGTATCTGTTTCTAGAGAGCGACTTTCTGTAGCTAAAGTGTATGAATTAATTGAAGAGGATTTGAAAGAAGGATTATTTTTGATTGAAAATTACTTAAATCAATCCGGAACTGCTTATTATTCTGTACCCAAATACCATTTTAATGAAGAAGCATCATACGCGTTTGCTGCTCGGTTCTATCTTTACAAAAAGGACTGGGAAAACACTGTGAAATATGCAACAAAAGCATTAGGGTATGACCCAAGCTTAAAAATGCGTGATTGGAATGTGAAACCAGCAACCTATGAATCATTAATATATTGGATTATTAATGCCACTTCGCGAAACAATTTCATGCTTCAGGCAACATACTCCGGAGCACAGAGACGTTACTCCGGCAGTTACCGTTATACTATCAATGATAGAGATTTTGAAAACGGCAATGTAGCAAAGAATACAATATTTGGGCCAGGACCATCTTGGAGTGGCTACAACTTTCATCCATGCTATAGTGGTAAGTTATATATTAGCGGCAAACAAGATTATGGAGTATGGTTTCCTAATGCCGGTGAGCTATTCGAATACACGGATAAAGTAGCAGGGATTGGTTATGCCAGGATTGTTCGTACGGAATTTACAGCTGAAGAAACTCTATTATGTAGAGCTGAAGCTTATGTTCACTTGAATGAGTTAGACCTAGCACTCTCTGATTTGGAAGTTTGGAACACATCTAGAGCTAATTTACCAACGGTAGCAAATATTAAAGAATTGACATTTCAAAACATAAGTGATTTTTATTCAAAAAATCAATATGGCGTTGCACCGGTCTTAAATATGGACAAAACAGAACTCGGCTGGAAGGGTTCATATTCCGGCGATAGAGAAATGTTATTGCAATGCGCACTACACTTCCGCCGTATAGAAACAATTTTATCCGGATTAAGATGGTTTGATGTGAAACGTTACGGAATCGAAGTTACTCACTATATAGGGAAAGACCGTGTTGAAGTTTTAACATGGGATGATCCTCGTAGAGCATTACAAATCCCAGCCGAAGTAATTGCAGCAGGAATGCAGTCTAATGAACGGCTTATCGTAACTACTCCTTCCGAAGAGCCTACTAAACTCAATACTGGTAAATAAAAAAAGACTAAAAAATAAGATTATGGATAAAAAGATATATATTGGCATTTTATTATTAGCTGTAGGAATGATCTTCAGTTTTACTTCTTGTGATAATGATGATCTTGATTCCACTAGTATATTCACTGATGTAGAAACCGATGAAGAAGGAAGAGTTGGCCTCAACCCCAATTCTTATTCTTACGAACTGGATCGCTGGCTATGGGATAATTATTTATTGCCGTACAACCTTCAATATCGATATAAAATGCAAGATGTAGGTGCGGATATGAACTACAACTTAGTTCCTACTCGCTACGAAAAAGCTATAGATATGGCAGTATTAACAAAATATCTTTGGTTTGATGTTTACGATAAAATCGTAGGTCCTAATTTCTTGAAATTATATGGCCCCCGAATAATACACTTGATTGGCTCTGCTGCTTATAATCCAAACAATGGAACTAAAATATTAGGGCTGGCTGAAGGAGGAATAAAAGTGTCTCTATTTCAATGCAATGACATGGACTATAATGACATAGACTACATGAATGAACAATATTTCAAAACTATGCATCATGAGTTTTCTCATATCTTACACCAAATGAAAACGTATCCAAAAGATTTTCGATTAATTTCAACTGCTCATTATATGCCTTTCAACTGGGAATCACGAGAACATGAGGAAGCGGCATCTCTTGGTTTTGTAAGTCCATACGCCGGATCCGAAACCCAAGAAGATTTTGTTGAAGTTATTGCCAATTATATTGTAAAAACAGATGCTCAATGGAATAAAATACTCGAAATGGCAGAAAAAGAATACAACACAGACGATGAAGGCAACATCGTTTATGATGGAGTCAATGGGCGCGAAGTTATCTTGGAAAAGTTAGAAATATGTAAGAACTGGCTTTCATCCGCTTGGGGCGTAGAGCTAGATGATATTCGAAATGAAGTACAATACCGTCAAGCAAACATCGACATTGAATTTTTAAGAAGTCAAATAACTGCTGATTACGAATAATTAAATATAGAAAACAACATGGATAAAATTAAAATATTATATAGTCTCGTATTGGCTCTTTTTATATTTTCATGCGCCGGAGAAGAAAAAGATATTTTCTCAGACTCTGCTGCGAATCGCCTAACAAAATCTATCAACGAATACAATGATTTGCTTTGTAGTTCTCCTAATGGCTGGATTTTTGAATATTTCCCAACAACCTCATCTGTCGGTTATATTTTTCTAGCTCGCTTTGAACAAGGAGGATTTACAGAAGTCGCATGCAAAAATAAAGTATTAAATGGAGGAGAATTTCTTCGTGATTCTTCGTTATTTGAAGTTATCGGAGATAATGGACCTGTTTTATCTTTTAACACATTCAATAACATAATCCATAAATTTAGCGAGCCTTACGACATTCCGAGTACTTCCGACAATGAATCAGGAAGAGGATATGAAGGAGATTATGAATTCATGCTTATAAGTGGGGATAAAACGCAGATTAACCTAAAAGGGAAAAAGAGAGGTACACGTCTAACTCTAAGAAAATTAGATGAAAATCAAAATTGGGAAAACTTCTTTACCCATTTGGATGCAATAGAAGCAACTATGTTTAACAAAGGAATCATTCCTTTGTCTTTACGGATGCCCGATGGAAACAACTTCAATTTATCATTCAAAAAAGGTGATGATAGTGGAGATGATACTTCTTCGAATGGTTATACTACTGAGTTTTCTGTTTACCCGGAAGGAGGAGATGCTATTTCTCAAACAGAAAAAGTTCCATTTGTTGTAACTGAATACGGAATCCGATTAAATGAGCCTTTTGAAGAAGGAGACTATTCTGTTCAACGATTTAAATTAGCAGAAGACAAAAGCTGCTTAGTATCAATGGAAAATGCCAATATAAAAATACAATCATACTACTCGGTTAGTGATTTATTTTTCCACATCATGAGTTTATCAAACTCCAGTACAGATTATAGATGGACAGCAATTGATTCAGATAATACTATGAGTGAAAATTTTGCTTCTTCATATAAAACAGTTAAGGAAAGTGCTGTAGGCGCGAAAAGAACTCTAGGACACGTAGGATTTAACAGTTCTACATTCAAATCGAATAGTAGTTGGAAACATACTGCTGTAGTTCGTTTACAAAGTGGGGCTTTAGGTTCGGATGGGATGTATCTATTTGATTTAGAAAAAATAAGTGATTCTGAAATCAAAACTCATTTTAGAGGGTTCGAAGACGGATATTCTCAAGAAATTTTACTTAGGAATGGAAAAACATTCTATGATATTCTAGGAGGTTTACCAGAGTTAATTAATTTAATGAGTACAAATTTTGAAATTACATCGCAAACAGGTGATTTAAATCCTAGTATACTTCGATTTTCTGATAAAAACAACAAAGAAAATTGGTTTGATTTAGAATTTATCACTCAAAAAAAATAACTTTGCATCAGCAAATAATTAATTACTTAAAAATTATCTGATATGAAAAGAATTTATCTCTTATTAATTATGACAGTTCTTTGTTCTTCTGTTGCTTTAGCACAAGGACAAAAAAGAACTTCTCTTCCGGAAAAAACAAATGCAGTGATTGCAACTACGGTAACTCCGGAATTAAAACATGCAACAATAACACCTTTAGCTCAAGATGTTATTTCGGAACAAGTAAAAGCAACAGAACTAACTCCAGTCGGAGACTTTGCGTTTAGCTCTCCTATCAACAGAGCACCTCTTGCTGCAACTAGTGTTTACTACCCACGTCCTTTAGGTACTTATTTTGGAGGATTTACTAATTATGATGGAAAATGCTATCCAGCATTATATGGTCCATCTAATTTAGCTATGCAATTTTACGCATTGGATTTCCTTTCTAATACAACTACTTACTCTTGGTTTATCAACAACAATGAAATAACAGGAGATATTGACGGAGCAGGAAATTTATCTTTCATAATGGGTCGACCATCCGCATTAGGAAAAGGATATTCCATGATAGAATTACGTGGTAAAAACGGGAGCGATGCATCTTCTTATAAATATGCTGAACACATGCCAAACCAATTTCTGATTCTTTCCGAGCCAGCTGTAAATGCTATGACTAATGCAGATATTACTTTTGAATTTCCGAATGGCGGAAGCAATATATTTGTAGCATGGTCGGCTACCGAATATTTTGGAACCGGATATTCTGTTGATGGAGTTCCATGTGATGGAGTTGTAGAACTTTATCAAGCCCCGATTTCACCTATTTATGTACCAAGCATTGACGCCTTTGTAATTCCTGTTGACGATAGTAAACCTCTTATTCCGGAAGGAAAAAGTGTAACTTGTAGCGTATATTATCTTACAGAAGAAGGAAAAATTAATTATAGCGAGCCGATCGGTACTTCGTCAATAACAGCAGATGATCTTAAAACTGGGAAGTTCAGCGACGTTCTTCATTTCACATTCTTCGAAGAAGATGATTTAGGAATTATTACAGAAGCGCCATTAACTTTGTCAGACAATTTTGTTATCGTTATTTCTGGTATTGACGAATGTAATATGAAATTCGTCCTTTCGTCACATCAAGACCTTTGGGGAGGCTCTGCATATACTTTACATAAAGGACAGTTGTCTTCATTCTCTTGGGACGATGGAAGCAATGCTGTAGATTTAAATATTCAAATAAATGCTATTTATAACTGTTTAGTGGTTGATGAAGAAACTAAAAACTTAACTGCTCCTGTAGAAGGTGGTTACTTAGAATGGTATAGCGAAGAAGAAAAAGAAACTTATAATAATATATTTATCAATTCTTCTTATGGAGCAGATGATGTTTGGATTGAAAGTGCTCCAAGCTGGATTGGTGAGTTTGAAATTGATGATGAAAACTATAGCGATTACAATGTTTTATTCGCTTATGCTAAAGCTGAAGCTTTACCAACTGGAGTAGATGGAAGAACAGGATATATTACTTTTGGTTCTTATGGAATAACTGCAAAAGTTAAAGTTACTCAAGGTACTGGCGGAGTAGGAATTGGAGAAATTGCTTCATCTGAAGAGTTGAAAGTTGTACGTAACCCTGAAAGTTTTGAATTAACTTATCCGACAGCAGCAACATCTGTTAGTCTTTATAATATTTCCGGACAAAAAGTAGCCGAATATCAATTAACAGAAAGTGGTTCATTCTCTTTACCAGCTGCAAACTTGATCAATGGAGCTTATATCCTTAGATTCAACGGTATCAATCAATCAGTGAAAATTTTGAAATAATCAATCTTTTTATTGATATACTATAAAATAAAGCATCCCGAAAAGGATGCTTTATTTCTTTTAAACTATTCTAATCAGAAAGCTTATCCTTCAATTTCAAGATTCATATTAATTTTCCTATCTTTGCAAAAAAAACTATTTATGTCATTCCTATTAGCCCCTTCTTTATTATCTGCTGATTTTTTGAATGTAGAACGAGATGTAGAAATGCTTAATCAAAGTGAAGCAGATTGGTTTCACCTTGATATTATGGATGGTGTCTTTGTTCCGAATATTTCGATCGGGTTTCCTGTTATAGAACGGTTGTCGAGTATTACTAACAAATCTTTAGACGCTCATTTGATGATTGTTGAACCACAAAAATTCATTACTCGTTTCCGAGATTTTGGAATTGAAACATTAACCGTTCATTATGAGGCCTGTATTCATTTAGACAGGATAGTTCAGCAAATTAAAGATGCAGGAATGAAAGCCGGAGTTGCATTAAATCCTCATACTCCGGTAGAACTATTAACAGATATACTTGACCAAATCGATATGGTATTAATCATGTCGGTTAATCCTGGATTCGGCGGACAAAAGTTTATTCCAAATTCATTAAATAAAATATACCGACTAAGGGATATGATCGAAAAACGAGGATTGAATACGCTTATTGAAGTTGACGGAGGAGTAAATATGGAAACCGGAAAGCTATTAGTCGAAGCCGGAGCCAATGTTCTTGTTGCCGGAAATGCCGTATTTAGTGCCGATAATCCGATCGAATACATACAAACTATGAAGCGAAGCTTTTAGAGATAGAGCAATCTCACTGTTACTAACCAACATCGATGCCAAAACCTATACTGCGAGAGCCATTCTCCCGCTTGATATTATTCTTTATATCCGGAATCGTTATACAATATCACGTAGATATGAAAAATATCTACCCGCTTTTTATTATTTTGTCCATAACCTTACTTATTCTTTCTTTTATCTCCAAATATCAAGTCTCTTATTCTATGCGATGGATATATGGAATCGGGATCGCTTTTTTCTTATTATTCGCCGGAAGTTATTTAAGTAGGCAAGCGTGGAAAGAGTCTGATTGGGAAATTTCATCCAAAGAATATCAATACATCATACGCATATTGGAAGAACCGGTGGAAAAGCCTCGTAGTATTATGTATAAAGCTCGTATACTATCTGCAGAAAAACAAATCAATTCGGATGTCCAAAATAAAAAAATCATTATCTATTTGCCTAAACAGCAAGCCAAAGAGTCTTTTTTTCTTCCCGGACAAAGTATTCACATTAAAGCAAATCTTACTAAACCTAAACAATTTTCGCAATCCAAGTTTGATTACCCTCTTTATCTAAGAAAACAATCCATCGCCGCAACAGGATTTATAAAAGAAAATGATTGGAAACTAATAGATATTCCAATTCCTTGCTACGAAAAGTTAAAATATCAAGCTTTAGCTATTCGTAGATCACTTTTAAAGCAACTTCAAATCATAATCCCAGACAAAGATTCCTATGCTTTAGCATCGGCCCTTATGTTTGGATATAAAAATGATTTAGACAAAAACTTAAAAGAAAAATTTGCAAACGTAGGAGCCGGACATATACTCGCAATCTCGGGCTTACATTTCAATGTTGTTTTTGGGATATTATTTTATTTTTTTTCTTTTATGAATGTAAGTCCTAAAGGTCGACTCTTTCGTTTACTAATTGTGCTTCCTTTGATTTGGGGATTTGCTTTTATGACAGGATTTTCTCCTTCTGTAAACCGGGCAGCCGGGATGACAAGTATTTGGATTATCGGATATACTTTTTACTATCGGGCTTTTTCTCTTAATTCTACAGCTGCAACTGCTTTCCTTATGCTTTTATTTAATCCGCTTTTGCTATATAATATTAGTTTTCAACTCAGTTTTCTCGCCGTAATAGCGATTATTATTCTAAATCCTCTTTCAAATAAAATTTACTCCTCCGAAAATAAGATTCTAAACTATACTTGGAACATCATATACATATCCCTCGCGGCTCAAATAGGAGTACTTCCCTTATCTATCTATTATTTCCACCACATCCCTACTCTCTTTTTGTTGACAAATATTTTATTAATTCCTTTGACGAGCCTTATTTTATGTTTAATACCCCTATCTTTGCTCATTTCCATTTATTTTCAAGATGCCATTATATTAAATAAGGTTTTAGAATTAATGATTCATCTTATCACTTGGCTCAATTCTATTCCTTATAGTTCAATATCTGAAATATACATCGATTCGTTCCAAACCTTAAGCCTTTATCTTGCTTTTATCCTATGTGGGATAGGAATATCCAAGAAGCAGGTTCTATGGTTTTATCTTCTTTTCTTACTTGCGTTAGTGAATGGATTATACTACCTTTGCTAAAAATAAAAAAAAGATGCTAAACAAAGTCATTGACGAACAACTTATCCAACAAGCAAAAAAAATAATCGACAAGTATGATAATATAGTGATTGTATCACATGTTTCCCCCGATGGAGATGCATTAGGATCTTCTTTGGCCCTTTCTCATTTTCTGAATGAAATTGGAAAAAATGTAAACATTATCATGCCGGACAACTTTCCCGAGTTTCTCAAATGGCTTCCCTGTAGCAAAGACATTATATTAGCTGATCGAAAAAAAGAATTAGCAGCCGAGTTAATAGACAATGCCGAGCTCATTTTCTGTTTAGATTTTAATACATTGTCTCGTATTGAACATGTAGCCCCTTTGGTTGAAAAAGCGAAAGCAAAAAAGATTCTTATTGATCATCACTTAGAACCCGATAACTTTTGCGATATTTCTATTAGTTATCCTACAATATCTTCAACCAGCGAACTGGTCTTTCGATTTATTTGTAGGATGGGAATGTACGAATATATAACTAAAAAGTGCGCCGAATGTATTTATACCGGAATGATGACCGATACAGGAGCCTTTACTTATAACTCTAATCAACCTGCTATCTATTACATAATCAGCGAACTACTTAAATTAGGAATAAATAAAGATGAAATTTATTCTAAAGTTTATAATGATTACACAGAAACACGAGTAAGACTTCAAGGATATGCTCTCTACGAAAAAATGAAGATATACGAAGAGTATAAGACATCGCTTATATTCTTATCGCTCGAAGATAGAAAAAAATTTCAGTGGAAAAAAGGAGATACCGAAGGTTTTGTTAATATTCCATTAAGTATTGAGAATATTGTTTTCTCGGTCTTTATTCGGGAAGAAGAAGACTATGTAAAGGTATCACTTCGTTCGAAAGGTGATTTCCCAAGCAATAAATTTGCGGCAGAAGTATTCGGAGGTGGAGGTCACTTAAATGCTTCCGGAGGAGAATATCGTGGATCATTGGAAGATGCGATCAAGCACTTTGAAAAATCATTGCCTTTATTCAAGGATTTATTATAATTAATTAAGCAAAGATAAGAAAGAGTTTTCTTATCTTTGTCCGCAAAACAGCATATAATGAAGAAATCAATCGTACTGATCGTAAGTTTTGCCCTTCTTTTCATATTACTACCGGCATGTAGTAAATCAAAGTCGGCGCAAGAAATGTTACGCGACGAGCAAAAAGCAGTAGATCGTTTTGTTGATCGAGAAGGATTTAAAACCACAACAAAATATCCGTCAAACGGAGTATTCAAAGAAAACGAATATTATCTTACTAATAGCGGACTTTATATTAATGTTGTTGACTCGGGCAACGGTAAACGAGCCAGTTTATACAAAACAGACGTGACTGTTCGTTTCGATTATTCTTATGATATAGCCGGTTATGTATCAGGAGATGAGAGCGCAAAATTTTCTCCCGATCCTTATTACCAACTTCCATACGAGTTTAGCTATGGTATTTCAAGTACTTATACTCATCCGGCTTGCGTTGGTTGGGCAGAAGTATTAGAACATGTAGGAGAAGGAGCGATAGTTAACCTTATAGTCCCTTCGAAAATTGGAAGTTCATCTGATAGAACTTATTATGTAGCACGATACTATAAAAACTTACAATACACTCGATTTTATTAAATCGATCAATACTTTTATTAATATATTATGTCTCTTATTAAATCCATATCAGGTATCCGGGGAACCATTGGCGGCCGGGTAGATGATGCTTTAACTCCGGTTGATATTGTTAAATTCACTTCCGCCTATGCTACTCTTATACGCAAGAGAAACAATCCGTCGAACACAATCGTTTTAGGGCGCGACGCTCGCATTTCAGGACCTATGGTGCGCAACCTTGTTATTGGTACACTTATGGGCATGGGATTCGATGTTGTTGATATTGGTCTTGCAACTACTCCTACTACTGAGTTAGCTGTAACAATGGAAAAAGCAGCAGGAGGAATTATCTTGACAGCAAGTCATAATCCTAAGCAATGGAATGCTTTGAAACTATTAAACGAACGCGGCGAATTTCTAAGTGCTGCTGAAGGAGAAGAAATACTAAAGCTTTCGATGGCTGATAATTACGACTTTGCTCCGGTAGATAAATTAGGAAAGCTTAGAACAGATGATACATACGATCAAAAACATATCGAACATGTTCTCGGACTTGAGTTGGTTGATGCCGATTTGATTAAACAAGCCGGATTTACCATTGCTTTTGATGCGGTAAACTCCGTAGGAGGAGTGGTTCTTCCTAAACTATTAAAGGCATTAGGAGCAAAAGAAATTATCGAATTAAATGCAGAACCGACAGGAGAATTTGCTCATAATCCGGAACCACTACCACAAAACTTGACTCAGATTTCGGATACTATGAAAACAAAAAAAGCGGATGTCGGATTTGTTGTAGATCCCGACGTTGATCGCTTGGTTATTGTTGACGAAAAAGGTGGTATGTTCGGAGAAGAGTACACTTTAGTTGCAGTTTCCGACTATGTTCTTTCCCATACACCAGGAAATACGGTATCAAACATGAGTTCAACCAGAGCTTTGCGCGATATTACCGTAAAACACGGAGGAAACTATACCGCATCGGCAGTAGGAGAAGTTAATGTAGTAACTAAAATGAAAGAAACCGGTGCTGTTATCGGAGGAGAAGGCAACGGAGGAATTATATATCCGGCTTCTCACTATGGAAGAGATGCTTTGGTTGGGATAGGATTGTTTCTTACTCAATTAGCTAAATCAAAACTTTCGGTTAGTGAACTACGTGCACAATATCCAAATTACTATATGGCTAAACAGCGACTTGATTTAACTCCAGACACTGATATTGATGCTCTACTTAACTCTATTAAGGAAAAATATTCTCAATACCCTATCAATGACATTGATGGAGTAAAAGTTGACTTCCCGGACAAATGGGTTCACTTCCGCAAATCGAATACCGAACCGATCATCCGTATTTATACAGAAGCTATGACACAAGAGGAGGCAGAAGACTTGGCAAACTCGGTGATATAATATTAGCAGACTGAAGAAAAAAGAAAGAAATTAATAATTAAAGATAGTAAGCAGGTCATAGTACCTGCTTATTTTTTTTTATGACTTTTGGGATGGGCATCGAAGAAACCCCACAACTCATCTCAAGTTATAGTAAAACTTGGGGCAAGTTGTTGTAGAACTTGAGTAAAGTTATTAGGAAACTTTGAGTAAGTTATAGTAAAACTTGAGCAAGGGAAAAAATCATTGAATAAAGTCCCGCAAACTATCTATGTAAACACTGTCGTTGCTTAGGCGAGGAATCTTGTTTTGTCCCCCGAGCTTATTGCGCGACTTCAGCCATTCATAAAATGTACCTTTGGGAAGAGCATGAACAATCGGTTGCTTTAAAGAAAGATTATAGGAACGTTTTGCTTCGTAATCCGAATTTTGAGCCTTTAATTCTTCGTCCAAAATATTTGTAAATTGCTCTAAATCTTCCGGCATTTTTTCAAATTCTATCATCCATTCATGGGCTCCACCTCCTTTTTTGCCGAAAAAGATAGGAGCAGCTGTGTATTCCGAAAAGATACTATTTGTACGTTCTGATGCTTTTCGGATAGCATTGTCTGCGTTTTCGACAATAAGTTCTTCGCCGAATGCATTAATATAGTGAGTAGTACGACCGGTTATCCTTATAAGGTGGGGATGAGTAGAAGTAAACTCAATCATATCGCCTATCATATAACGCCAAAGTCCCCCGTTCGTTGTTATGATCAGAGCATAATTCTCTCCGGTTTTAACTTCATCTAATAAAAGAGTACGAGGATTTTCCGATCCTATTTCGCTAACCGGGAGAAACTCATAAAAGATATTATTGTCGAGCATAAGCAACATATCGCGACTATTTTGCTTATATTGTATTCCGAAGAAACCTTCCGAAGCATTATATGTTTCCCAATAATGCAGGTTTGTTTTTTCAAATAGTTGATTAAACTGTATTTCGTATGGAGTAAAGTTAACTCCTCCATGAAAAAACACGTCAATATTGGGCCATATCTCATGCATTGGACGACCTGTTTGTTCTACTATCTTCTGAATTAAAACTAACATCCAAGAGGGAACTCCCATCATGGCGCGAATATCAGTTTTTATTGCATAATCAACCAACTTTCCAAACTTAGTTTCCCAATCCGGGATAAGAGCTATTTCTTCCGGCGTACGACGTTTCTTTGCCCAAAAGGGAAGATGTTTCATCAAAATAGCCGAAATATCTCCTGTAAAAAGTCGATCACCCAAAGTATTAATCTGTTTACTTCCTCCTAAAACCATAGTTTTCCCATAAAAAAAACGAGAATCAGGATGAGCATCCAGATATAAAGCTAATAATTGCTTACCACATTTATAATGACTGTCGCGAAGAGACTCTTCTGTAACCGGAATGTATTTACTTTTGTCTTTAGTTGTCCCCGAAGACATGGCAAACCAACGAACCGGTTTATTCCAAAGTACATTCTTATTCTTACCTTCGATGATTTGTTCTACATAGGGTTTTAGATCCTCGTAGCGCATAAGAGGTACTTTTTGTCTGAAATCGTCGATATTGCGAATTGTATCGAAACCATATTGCTCACCAAATAGGGTTTGTTTTCCACTTTCAAGTAAATAGCGGAATATCTTTTCTTGTACTTTAGATGGATTGTTTACGAAAACGTCTATCTCCTTTAAATAATAGGAGAAATATAATTGAGCTATGGATTGAATGATGCTCATCGATTAATTTTAGCAAGAGGTATATATATGTCTTTCGCTTCTAACTCGCAGGACTTAATGACTTCGGTAGGATAATCTAATTGGTTATCTTCTCCTCTATTCATCATTACTTTATTATTCATAGCAAAAGAAAAATGCACACCACTTTCTTTTGCCAACAGAATCGATTGTATGTTTGGGATCTTGTCTTGACAGTTGATTTCTATCGCTACTTGATTTTCCACACAAGCCGTAATTATTTCTTCGGTAAGAAAATTAAGATTCGAAACAATATTAGTTTGTCCAACACTTTCGGTCCAGGTAAGAGCATCTGTTAAAACATAATCGAAACGATCAACGCTTTTTTGAGAAAAGAGATTTTGCCAACCGCTGCCTTCTGCTTTCATTCCCAAAAGGAAAAGATGGTTCCCTACCCTATCAAACCATTCGTCGACCTGTTTGTCCGTACTAATTGCAGAGTTTGTTCCGCACAAAGCAACCACTCCGTATGTAATTCCATATTTTCGTGTCAAACTATCCATACTATCCGGCGTTAAGCTGTCGACTAACTGGATATTTGTATCGAATAATGGGAAGTTTTTTTGATGTAAACGGATAAACTCATCATTGTCTTCATTTATCGCATCCGTTTTATTGAAAGGAATGGCATCAAGAGGCTTTACCTTGATATTGCGGAAAGCTATGGGAGCCTCCGAATAGTTAGCAAATACAAAAACTCCTTTAGAAAGGAGACGACCTTTATATTCGTTCTGGCGATAAGGGTTTTTCGGTTGAGAATAATCAACAACCCAATAATCACCAACATGTACTTTTATGTTAGATCCTTCTACTTCAATCCGCATCTTAACCCAAGTGTCATTTTCGGATAAGCATTTTCCATAATTACGAATTGCGGATAAGCTCCCGGTTTTACGCCATTCTTCTGATTCTTGATTATTATTAATCAAAACTTCATAGCCCCGTTTCTGACTATCATAACCATTCGAATGAAAAACAACTCCACCGATAGCATCCGGTGAAGTCTTACATTCAAACTCCAAAATAAAATCACGATAAGAAGTAGTGGTAATCGCTTTAGACTTATTACCTTTCAAGACGATTTCTTTTTCACTTCGTTCAACTTGTCCCTGAATATTCCAACAAGACGATTCGTTTGTCTCAAAAACGATATATCCATCAGTCTTGTCACTGCACGAATAACAGAGAATAGTTAGTAGAAAAAGATAAAGGATTTTCTTCATAAACCAGCTATTTGATAAAAACGATGCAAGTTACTACTTTTTTTGATATTATCATCCCATTTCATACCGAAAGAAAGGTAATCTTCGATTCTTAGTAAACCAAATAAATTCTATTTTGTTTAATTGCCATGAAGCGATCCGGTAGAAAGTTTATAATAAGTGGAGCAATTATATTAACAATATTAGTCGCTTCTTATGCTTTGGCTACTTATATTATCGAAAATAAGATAGAGAATTATGTCACTTCTTATTTAGAAAAAATTATTGACAAAGAAGGGAAAGGTATTTATTTTGCCGAAACAGGTAAAGTAAAAGTAAAACTACTGAAAAGAGAAATCTTAGTAGAAGATATACTTTTGAAAGAAAGAGAAAGTGGAACAAAAATAATCAATATTACTTCGGCCGGGATTAGCAAACTAAGTCCGAAATTCTCTAATGGGAAGTTATCTATCGACACTTCAAAAATTCACTTCTCTCTTTTGAAAAGCAATCTTGTTTTGCCGGGAAATCTATATACATTGGAAATAGAATCTATTGACTTTAAAATAATGGAGAAAAATCTGAAAATTCATGACATTTCATTTTCTTCTATTGTTCCGAAGTGGGAGTTTGCCCAAAAAGATCCGAAACACTCTGATTGGTTCGACCTACAAATCAATTCAATCGAAATGAAAGGGATTGAATTAGACTCGTTATTGAGCGACAAAAAACTATATGCAGATAGTTTATTTGTTGATAAAATAAATCTTCAGAACTATAAAAACGCACAAATACCGATCAAGCACAATTATATGCCAATGATTTACACGGTAGTGCAAAGATTACCCATACCATTTCACATTTCTTTTGTCCGGGCAACACACATGAATGTAGAATACGAAGAGTTACCCAAGAAAGGCAATAAACCCGGGCGTATCAACGTGAGCGATTTGAACGGAACATTCTATAATTATACAAATATCATAACATCTCCTAAACAAACTTCTCTATTAGAAGCAAATGGAAAATTAATGGGAGAAGGTAAATTCACGGCTAAAGTAGTTTTACCTGTCGATTCAACCTACGATCATATAAGCCTTGATATTCATCTTGGAGCAATGAGTATGATATCTTTGAATCCTATCTTGGAAAACATGACTCCTGTTAGAGCCGAAAATGGATTTATTCGAGAAGGTAATTTCCATATACAAGGCAATAGCAAAAGAGCATTTATTCAAATGAAACTACTTTATAATGACTTGACTGTTGATATATTGGCTCAAAATGGAGACAAAAAAACAGACATTCCTTTTTTCTCATTCTTGGCAAATGGAGTTATTTCGAGAAATAACCCGGATAATGGGGAAGAAGTTCGAATTATCACAAGTCATTACGAACGAGATCCGCTTCATTCGTCGTTCAATTACCTTTGGAAAACTATGTATTCAGCATTGATTGAAGTAATTGGCTATACGGAGAGTAGACAAGAAGCCGTAGAATGGGTTAGAGAGAAATTACATCTATAAAAGAGAAAGCAAATCTCATAAAAAAACCTCGATAAATATTATCGAGGTTTTTAGTATCAAGTTTTATATCAATTTGTTTTTTTCGCCAATTTAGCTGATGAATTTTTTTCAACCACCGACTTGGGAGACGCTACCACTTTTTTTGCCCTTAATTTCTTTTCCAATTTCTTAATTTCCTCTTCTTGATTAAGAATAGTAGTAAGTAAAGCATTCAATTCTTCGTTTTCTACTCCTTCCGGAAACTGAGTATTTACACGTTCTATAAAATCACTGAGAACATTCATGTAGTTATTAAAAGCATCGTAAGCATTTTCGTAAGGACTATAAACACTTGGCCCTGAAAATAGCTTAGTACTCATAAAATTAAAATGATCGCTCGACTGTAAATAGTTCCAATCTTGAAGTATCCGACGATCTTGTACCATATGTACTTTTTCTGCAATTCCATATAGTTTTTGAAGTGCTTCCTGTTGCAAAATATTTCCTGTCCAAGGGCTGGTATCTTTCTCTTCTCCCGACCAAGAACATGGATAAGGAACTGATAAATATCCTGCCGGCTTCATAATTTTAGCGACCTCAGTTGGAGTAGAAAAACCAATTCCTCGCTCAAAAGCTATACGAGGAATGTGTCGGAAAAATTCAAATATCCCAGTTTCGTAAGTTTGCCAACTACCTAAAACTTCGTAGTTCATAAATATATTTACCAATTGTTCCTCATCTGGTGTATTGGCTATCCAATTAATAAATTTATCTGCAACTAAAGGATACTCGCTCCAATCGTAATTAGAGAAACGAAACGAAATATCATCGCTGTGTTTCATATTCCGAGTTAAAAGTTTTAGCTTAGGAACAGCAGCCGAAGCATATAGATAATTCGGACTTTTCCAACCTAAAACGTGCTTAGCTCCTTCGGTAAGCATTGTTTTATATCCCATTTCCGCCACCAAATGAGCAATATCATCCGAATAGATCAACTCTGTATTGCGGAATGTTTTGGGTTTTTGGCCAAATAACAGTTCGATCTTGTCTGAATGGTTCTTAACTTGCTTACGAAACTCCTCCGGATCTTCCATAGACGAAAGAGAGTGATCGTAAGTTTCGGCTAAAAACTCAACGCAACCCGTCTTGGCTAATTCCTTAAAGCTATCAATTACCTCAGGAACATATATCTCCAACTGCTCTAATGCTACTCCGGAAATAGAATAAGCAACACGGAACTTGCCATTATACTGCTTTATCAAATCCAACATTAAGTCGTTTGCCGGGAGATAAGAGCGATGAGCAATCCCATGAATAATATCTTCGTTGGAAAAGTCATCATAATAATAATGATCAGCTCCAATATCAAAAAAACGATACCTTTTCAGTCTGAACGGCTGATGAATCTGAAAATAAAAACAAATTGTTTTCATACCTTATTATTTATTTTGTTTATGGTCGTATGGAACTCGCATGGAATGGTATTAGAAAAGCACATGCTGCGTTTCATATATTGCATATTAATAGTTTAAGACGTTATTATATATTTCACGAACTTTCCATCCTGCCTTTTCCCAAGTAATAAGATCTACTTCGGCTTTACCTTCTTCGTGAAGATATTCGTACATCGATGGATAAGTAATGATCGAATACATTGCATCAGCCATAGCTTCTATGTCCCAATAGTCTACCTTGAAAGCTTTTTCTAATATTTCGGCACACCCGGATTGTTTAGATATAATAGTAGGGACACCACATTGCATCGCTTCTAACGGAGAAATCCCAAAAGGTTCGGAAACAGAAGGCATAACATAGACATCGCTTGAGCGAAGAACTTCGTACACTTGAGTACCTTTCATGAAACCCGTAAAATGAAAACGATCAGATATTTTTCGTTGTGCCACCAAACGTATCATCTGATTCATCATATCTCCGCTTCCTGCCATCACAAAACGAACATTTTTTGTTCTACTCAGCACTTTTGCTGCTGCTTCAACAAAATATTCCGGTCCTTTTTGCATTGTAATACGACCAAGAAAAGTAATGACTTTGTCGTTTGTTCCCTTTTTCGAATTAATAGTTAATATATCTTGGCTAAGGGGTTCTACTGCATTATGTACAGTTGTTACTTTTGATGGGTTTTGATAATACTTATCCAAAACAATATTACGGGTTAAATTGCTTACCGTAATAATATGATTCGAATGATCCATCCCATCTTTTTCGATTCCATATACACGGGGATTGACTTTACCTCTACTTCTATCAAAATCTGTAGCATGAACATGAATTACCATTGGCTTACCGCTAACTGTTTTTGAGTGTATTCCGGCAGGATAAGTCAACCAATCGTGCGAATGGATAACATCAAAATCCAATGTTCGAGCGATAACTCCCGCAACAATCGAATAATTATTTATCTCTTCCATTAGATTATCCGGATATCTCCCGGAAAACTCAATACAACCCAAATCATTTGTTGGAAAGTAACTAAAATCGGCATAAATATGATCCCTTAAATCAAAATAAAGTTGAGGATCCATGTATTTACCTATACGCTCTTTTACATATTCGTAAGAAACATCTTTCCATACAATAGGCACATGACATGCACCAATAAGCCGAAGAAAACTTTTATCTTCGTCTCCCCAAGGTTTTGGCATAACAAAAGTGATCTCCATATCTTGTTGAAGAGACATACCCTTTGTTAATCCGTAGCTTGCAGTTCCTAATCCTCCCAAGATATGAGGAGGAAACTCCCATCCAAACATTAATGCTTTCATAACTTTTGGAAGTTTATTGATTATATGACTTTAACAACTTCAATACTCTTAATATCTCTGTTACATTCATTGCAAATGAAATAGCTCCTCGACTTTGGAATGGAGGATTGCCATCAAACAACTCAGAGAGAGTTCCAATACAATGTGTATTCATTTCTTCGTCAAGACCGATCAACATACGCTCAACAAAAGAAACTCCTGCGTATTGATACAAACGTAAATACGCTTCCAGGTATGCTCCGAAAAGCCAAGGCCAAGCAGTTCCTTGATGATATGCTAAATCTCGTTCGTATTGGGGACCAACATAATAAGGGCGGTAACCTTCACTTTTAGGACTTAAAGAACGTATTCCTTTAGGAGTAACCAATTCGCGGGTAACAATGTTCAAAATTTTTCTCTTTTGTGCTCGATCCAAAGGCGAATAGTCTAATGATACAGCAAATAACATATTAGGACGAACGCTCCAGTCGATATAGTTTCCATCCACAGAATCATATAGATAGCCATAACCATTCAAGAATGTTTCTACAAATGATTCACCTGTCTTGAGAGCCATGTCTTCATATTTGACGGCTTCTTTTTCTTTCCCTTTTTCTCTCTCCAATTCGGCAGCAAACCGGAGAGTATTATACCACAAAGCGTTAAATTCAACGATATAACCCGATCGGGGAACAATTGGTTTTCCATCCGATGTTGAGTTCATCCAGGTAATCGACTTGTCTTTCCCAGCCGCATATACCAAACCATTCGGATCAAGATGAAGATCCGGATTTTTATGTTTTATTATATAGTTTAATATTTCGTTTATGAAGGCTCCATAGTTTTCGATACACTTTGCTTTTCCTTCCGCTTTCGCATATTGTTGTAAAGCCCAAATAATCCAAAACAGCACATCCGGTTGATCTAATTCGAGAATAACCGGATCCATTTTCCCTGTTTTCATAAAAGATCGAACGGCAGGCATGGCCGTTGTCATTATCTTTTCGAAACGAATAGGGTCATCAATAGCTAAAGTTCCACCGGGAAGAGAAATAAATAAGTCTCGGGCTCGAACTTTGAACCAAGGATACCCGGCTAATAAGTAAGCATCGTTTTCGTTCGGACGATAATACATCTGTTGAGCCGAGTTTTTCAAACAATTAAAAAAACTTGTTCTCGGAGTTCTTGTATTAAGTTCGGCCTTGTAATTCTCTTCTATCAATTCCGGATCAATAAAAGTATCTCCCCCCGAAAAGTAGATCGGCTCGCTTTTTTTTATTTCCACTTCGAAATATCCCGGCACATAAAGATCTTCGTTGCACGGGAATCCTCTTTCGAACTCTTTATAATACTCTACATTTTTATGCCAGTTTGGATTAAAAACAAACTTGACCGGTTTCGAAAATTGCATGTGAAGATCCGGATAACCTTCGTACATTTTTGTCTTTATCCCGTTTGTTATTTCCGTATAATTCCTGTTAACGTTCCCATTCTCGAAAGTCAGGTGATTTACATTTCTAAACGCCAAAAACGGTTTAAAACGAAGAGTTGTAGGAGAATGAGCATCCAACAATGTATATTTTATCAATATTCTGTTTTCGAAAGCAGTAAATACCTTTTCTTTCGACAAGACTACTCCCCCTACCCTATAAATTGTTTTGGGTAAATCATCAAACTCAAATTGGCGAACATATTTATGTCCATTCGGACTAAAATGATTATTTGGGTATTGATGAACTCCTAAATTAAATTCGGCTCCATGTTGGATAACCGTTTCGTCGAGAGAAGAGAGAAGTACATGATTATCCGAATCAAGTTCAGGAACCGGAATAACCAACAAGCCATGATATCTTCTGGTATTGCAATCTACAACGGTGGTAGAGTGATATGCTCCTCCTCGATTGGTCCGAAGAATTTCTCTTTTTAGAGATTCTTCAAGATTGATCAAAAGTGTTTTATCAAATTTAAGGTAGCCCATGTTGTTACTTAGTTAATTTTAAACGATTAAAAATACTATCTTTATCGGATAAAACAAAATAAATAGAAGAAATTTTGTACTTTTAGTTCAAAATTATCCTGTTTTGAAAAAAAAGATGAAAAAAGAAGTCAAAAATATCGTTTTCTCCTTAGTCATTCCTGCTCTATTCGTCTTAGCCTTATGGTTAATTTGGCTTTTAGAGCTCGGACTTGATACCAATTGGCACAGATTAGGAATATATCCTCGTTCGAATAATTTGCTCGGAATCTTAACCAGTCCTCTTATTCACTCCACAGCAAAGCATCTCTTCTCCAATTCTATACCTATATTGATACTGGGTTGGTGTTTATTTTATTTCCGCAAGATATTACCATTACGTTGTTTCAGAGTAGTATAAAGTT